>NZ_JBEYCQ010000010.1:0-241728 GCF_040632905.1 Streptomyces sp. NPDC016469 | reverse complement strand
AAACGCCCGGTTACATTCCGAACCCGGAAGCTAAGCCTTTCAGCGCCGATGGTACTGCAGGGGGGACCCTGTGGGAGAGTAGGACGCCGCCGAACTCCTTTTAGGAAGAGCCCCGTGCCCTTGTGGCACGGGGCTCTTTCGCGTTTCCGGGGCAGGACACCGAATCGGCTTGTACGTGGCCGGCCCGGGTGGTTTTGCATAACCCCTGGATCAGGGTATGCTTTAGCTCGTTGCCGCAGGGCAGCAAGGCCCCAATAGCTCAGTCGGTAGAGCGTCTCCATGGTAAGGAGAAGGTCTGCGGTTCGATTCCGCATTGGGGCTCAATAAGAAAGAAAGGCCCCGCCGGACGGCGGGGCCTTTCTTCATGTCCGGGGACCTAGTGAGGTTCCGGGACCCTCATCGTCAGGATGGCCATGTCGTCCGAAGGCGGCTCGGCGGCGAAGCGCTCGACGGCCCGGAGGATGCGTGCGGCCACCGCGCCCGCCGTGAGCCCCGTGCAGTGGGAGAGCACGTCCGCCAGGCCGTCGTCGCCGAGCATCCGCGTTCCCTCACGGCGTTCCGTCACACCGTCCGTTACGCACAACAGGACATCGCCCGGCTCCAGCGTGAAGGCCTGCTCGTACAGCTCCAGGTCCTCCATGACGCCCAGCAGCGGCTGCGGGTCCGCCGCCGGCTCCACCGAGCCGTCCTGGCGCAGTCGCAACGGCAGCGGGTGGCCCGCGCACACGACCTTCAGGAGCGCGCTGCCGTCCTCCTGCGGCCACAGCTCGCCGTAGAGCAGCGTGAGGAAGCGGCTGCGGGTCCCCTCGTCGAGGATCGCGGCGTTGAGCCGCTCCAGGACCGCGGGGCCGGCGAAGCCCTCCCGGGCCAGCAGGCGCAGCGCGTGGCGGGCGAGGCCCGTGACGGCCGCCGCCTCCGGGCCCGTACCGCACACGTCGCCGATGGCGAACCCGTACGCGCCGTCCCGGATCGGGAACACGTCGTAGAAGTCGCCGCCGACCTCGTTGCCCTCACCGGCCGCGCGGTAGATGACGTCCACCTCGACGTTGGGAACGGCCGGCAGGCCCGGCGGGAGGAGGCTGCGCTGAAGGGACTGGCTGATCGCCGTGCGCTCCGAGTAGAGGCGGGCGTTGTCCAGGGCCAGGGCGGCCCGGCGGGACAGGTCCTCGGCCAGCTCCAGGATCTCCTGGCGGAAGTGGTCGTCGGACGGCTTGCCGAGCGTCAGCATGCCGATGACGCGGTTACGGGCGACCAGGGGCAGGACGACGGTCTCGCCGCCCACCGCCGCCGCGGTCGCCAGCGTCGTGCGCGTGGTCGAGCCGAGACCGCCCGGGTCGCCGATCCCGATACTCCGCATCGAGGTCCGCAGCGCCGCCTCGTGGGCGGCCTGCGAAGGAGCTCCCCACACCCGCGCCCCGGGGGTCCGTACCGGCTCCGGCGGGGAGATCCTGGTGAGCAGGCTCTTGAGCCCGTCGATGCGCTCCTCGTCCTCGTGCAGCACGTAGGAGAGCTCCGGGTCCGACGCAGGATCGGCGATCGTGTAGACGGCGCACCACGTCGCCAGCGTCGGGACCGTCATCTGGGCCATCAGGGCCAGCGTCTGGTCCCGGTCCAGGGTGCCCGCCAGCAGGTCCGACGCCTCGACCAGGAAGGACAGGGAGCCGCGGCGCAGTCGCTCCAGCTCGCCCAGCCGCGCCGACTCGACCGCGAGCGCGATCCGGTCCGCGGCGAACTGCAGTCGCAGCGCCTCCTCGTTGGAATAGCGGCCGGCGGCCTCGGCCGCGACGCCCAGCGAGCCCGTGAGGCGCCCCTCGACCTTCAGCGGGACCGTGACCACCGAGCGCATGCCGGTGTTGCCGAGCAGCGGGACCGCACCAGGGACGGCGTCCAGGTCCTCATGGACGGCGGGCATCCGGGCGGAGCCGTACCGCCCGGTGCCGGCCTCGACGGGGACGCGGGCGAAGCGCTGACGGGCGGAGGGCAGGCCGGTCGTGGCGCGCACCTCCAGCTCGGTCTCGTCGTCCGTGGCGAGCAGGAGGAAGGCGGCGTCGGCGTCGAGCATGTCGCGTGCCCGCTCGACGGTGCGCTGGAGCAGGCTGTCGAGATCGTCGGGGGCGGGAGAGCCGATGAAGACCTCGAAGGGGTCCGTCGTGCGGCTCTCGGCGGCGTCGGAGACCGGGGTGCGCACGGGGGTCTGGAGGACCGCGCGCTCGTAGTCGCGCACCAGCAGGCAGACCGTGGACGGTTCGCCCTGAGGATCCCGGACGCGCAGGTGGGAGCCGTAGACCGGGATGGTGCGGCCGTCGGCGCCCCGGATGCCGTAGCTGCCCTCCCAGCGGGAGAGGCGCAGGGCGTCCGCGATGCCGGTGCTGGTGCCGGGGGTCTGCGGCCATGCGGTGAAGTCGGTGAGCTGCTTGCCGATGACCTGGTCCGGCGTGTAGCCGAAGAGATACGCGGCGTCGTCGTTCCACGCGGCGAGGGCGCCCTCGCTGTCGATCTGGACGACCGCGACCCGTACGCGTTCGTCGGTGACCGGAAGCAGGCCCACGGGCAGCAGCGGACCGGCCGAGCGGACGCCCACCGGGCGGTCCGGGAGGTCGAGCTGGAACCAGACGTGTTTGCGCGTGGGGGAGTATTCGACGCCCCAGCGGGAAGCGAGAGCGGCGCACAGCAGCAGACCGCGGCCGTTCTCGCTGTCGAGGCTACCGAGATCGAGGCCCGTCGTCTGGAGTGGGATCTCCCGTTCCGGGTAATGGTCGGCGATCTCCACCCGGACGCCGTCCTCCGTGCGCAGACACAGCACGTCCGCGGCGGTGCCGGCGTGGATCACGGCATTGGTGACGAGCTCGCTGGTCAGGACGACGGCGTCGTCCACGACGTCGGTGTATCCCCACCCCTGGAGCGTGTCGCGGACAAAGGCACGGGCCGTCGCGACGGAGCGCGCCACCGGGTCGAAGGTGGCAGCCGCACGCGCCGTGATCACAGCACTCCCCATATGGTGTCTCGTCGCTTCCCCGAGTCCGTGCCCGTTTCTCGCCGCTTCGATTCGCCTGCCAGGCTAGACGCTCCCCGCGCGCACCGGGTACACGAGGGCCGACTTCGGACAGGGCCGGGCGGGAACGGACGGATGACCGGACAGGATGGGCTTCCCCTCGGAGGGATGTGGGACAACCATGGGAGGTTCCACCCCGACCGGTTCCCGCCTGGTACGTTTCAACGATTTGACGTCCGCATGGTCACCCGTCGACGGTGGGCTGTGGCGGTGAGCCATGGAAGTTCTGGGCAAGCTCTCGGACGAGGTCCTAGCTAGATGGTCAACCCCTGCGGGAGGGACACGGTGGAGTCTGACGTGGCGGCGCGGGGTTCGGGTACGCGCAGTAAGGGCGGTCAGTCCGTGAAGAAGCAGCGCAACGGAACCGTCGAGGTAGACGCGGCGGCGCTCCACAGACTGCTGGCCGGTCTGGTCGCCATGCGCGACGGCAACTTCCGCAGGCGCGTCACGGTCTCCGGTGAAGGCGTGATGGCGGAGCTCGCCGCGGTCTTCAACGAGGTCGCCGACCGCAATGTGCACCTCACCGGCGAGCTGGCGAGGGTGCGGCGCGTGGTCGGGCGGGAGGGCAAGCTCACCGAACGCCTGGAGACGGGCGCCTGTGAGGGCTCCTGGGCCGCCGCGATCGACGCCTCCAATGAGCTGGTCGACGATCTCGCGCGCCCGGTCTCCGAGGTCGGGCGGGTGCTGTCGGCGGTCGCCGACGGCGATCTCGAACAGCGGATGGAACTGCGCTCCCACACGGCGGACGACACGGTACGGCCGCTGCGCGGCGAGTTCCTGAAGGTCGCCCGTACCGTCAACAACCTGGTCGACCAGCTGTCGGCTTTCACCGAGCAGGTGACGCGGGTCGCGGTCGAGGTGGGGACCGAGGGCAAGCTCGGCGGCCAGGCGCAGGTGCGCGGGATGTCCGGGTCGTGGAAGGACCTCACGGACTCGGTCAACACCATGGCGTACCGGCTGACCGCACAGGTGCGCGACATCGCCCTGGTGACGACGGCGGTGGCCAAGGGCGACCTGTCGCGGAAGGTCACCGTCCATGTGGCCGGCGAGATGCTCCAGCTGAAGAACACCGTCAACACGATGGTCGACCAGCTGTCCTCGTTCTCCTCCGAGGTGACCCGGGTCGCCCGCGAGGTCGGCACGGAGGGCGAGCTGGGCGGCCAGGCCGTGGTGCCGGGGGTCGCCGGGGTGTGGAAGGACCTCACGGACTCCGTCAACACGATGGCCGGCAACCTCACCTCCCAGGTGCGCGGCATCGCGGAGGTGACGACGGCGGTCGCCAACGGTGACCTGTCGCAGAAGGTGCAGGTCAGCGCGCGCGGCGAGGTCGCCCAGCTCGCCGAGACGATCAACCAGATGACCGAGACGCTGCGTACCTTCGCGGACGAAGTCACCCGTGTGGCCAGCGAGGTCGGCGGGCAGGGTGTGCTCGGCGGCCAGGCGCAGGTGCCGGGCGCTGCCGGGACCTGGAAGGACCTCACCGACTCGGTGAACACGGTCTTCCGGAACCTGACGACCCAGGTGCGTGACATCGCCCAGGTGACGACGGCGGTCGCCAGCGGTGACATGACGCAGAAGGTCACGGTCGACGTGGCCGGCGAGATGCTGGAGCTGAAGAACACCGTCAACACGATGGTCGACCAGCTCCAGTCCTTCGGTTCGGAAGTGACCCGGGTGGCCCGGGAGGTCGGCGTCGAGGGCCGGCTCGGCGGGCAGGCCGAGGTGCCGGGCGCTGCCGGGACCTGGAAGGACCTCACGGACTCCGTGAACACCGCCTTCCGTAACCTGACCGGCCAGGTGCGTGACATCGCGCAGGTGACGACGGCCGTCGCGAACGGTGACCTGTCGCAGAAGGTCACGGTCGACGTCGCGGGCGAGATGCTGGAGCTGAAGAACACCGTCAACACGATGGTGGCGCAGCTCTCCTCGTTCGCCGATCAGGTCACGCGGATGGCCCGTGACGTCGGCACCGAGGGCCGTCTCGGCGGTCAGGCGCGGGTCGACGGCGTCTCCGGTACGTGGAAGGAGCTCACCGACTCCGTCAACTTCATGGCGGGGAACCTGACCTCCCAGGTGCGCCAGATCGCGCAGGTCACGACGGCGGTGGCGCGGGGCGACCTGTCGCAGAAGATCGACGTGGACGCGCGCGGCGAGATCCTGGAGCTGAAGAACACCATCAACACGATGGTCGACCAGCTCTCCGCCTTCGCCGAGCAGGTGACCAGGGTCGCTCGCGAGGTGGGTACGGACGGGCGCCTCGGTGGCCAGGCGCAGGTGCCCGGCGTGGCCGGTGTGTGGCGCGATCTGACCGATTCGGTGAACGGAATGGCGGGGAACCTGACCGCTCAGGTCCGTAACATCGCGCAGGTCGCCACGGCGGTGGCGCGCGGTGACCTGTCGCAGAAGATCGACGTGGACGCGCGCGGCGAGATCCTGGAGCTGAAGAACACCCTCAACACCATGGTCGACCAGCTCTCGAACTTCGCGGAGCAGGTGACGCGGGTGGCCCGCGAGGTGGGTACCGAGGGGATTCTGGGCGGTCAGGCCGAGGTGCAGGGGGTCTCCGGTACGTGGAAGGACCTCACGCAGTCCGTCAACGGCATGGCCAACAACCTCACCCTCCAGGTGCGGAACATCGCCGAGGTGACGACGGCTGTCGCCAACGGCGATCTTTCCAAGAAGATCACCGTCGACGCCAAGGGCGAGATCCTCGAACTCGTGACGACGGTCAACACGATGGTCGACCAGCTGCTCAACTTCGCCGACGAGGTGACCCGCGTCGCGCGTGAGGTGGGCACCGAGGGCATCCTCGGCGGCCAGGCGCGGGTGCGCGGTGCCACGGGCATCTGGAAGGACCTCAGCGACAACGTCAACCTGATGGCCAACAACCTGACCAGCCAGGTGCGCAACATCTCCCGCGTCTCGTCCGCCGTCGCCAACGGCGACCTGACGAAGAAGGTCACCGTCGAGGCGCGCGGCGAGGTCGCCGAGCTGGCCGACACCGTCAACACGATGGTGACGACGCTGTCCTCGTTCGCGGACGAGGTGACCCGCGTCGCCCGCGAGGTGGGCACGGAAGGCGAGCTGGGAGGCCAGGCGCGCGTCCCGGGCGTCTCCGGCACGTGGAAGGACCTCACCGAGTCCGTGAACTCGATGGCGTCCAACCTGACGGGCCAGGTGCGTCAGATCGCCGCCGTCACGACGGCCATCGCCAAGGGTGACCTGACCAAGAAGATCGACATCGATGCGCGCGGCGAGATCCAGCAGCTGAAGAACACCATCAACACGATGGTCGACCAGTTGTCGTCGTTCGCCGAGCAGGTGACCCGGGTCGCCCGCGAGGTGGGGACCGAGGGCCAGCTCGGCGGCCAGGCGCGGGTGCGCGACGTGGACGGCACCTGGCGCGACCTCACCGAGTCGGTGAACGAGATGGCCGGGAACCTGACCCGTCAGGTGCGCGCCATCGCGGCCGTCGCCACGGCAGTGACGCGTGGCGACCTCAACCTGAAGATCGACGTGGACGCGGCGGGTGAGATCCAGGCCCTCCAGGACAACATCAACACGATGATCGCGAACCTGCGCGACACCACCGCCACCAACAAGGAGCAGGACTGGCTGAAGGGCAACCTCGCCCGCATCTCCGGTCTGATGCAGGGGCGGCGCGACCTGGACGACGTCGCCTCGCTGATCATGAGCGAGCTGACCCCCGTGGTCTCCGCACAGCACGGCGCGTTCTTCCTGGCCACGCCCACCGGCGAGACCGACGCGCTGGGCGCCGAGGCCGAGGGGGCGTACGAGCTGCGGATGCGGGGAAGCTACGGCTACTCCGCCGGTTCCATGCCGACGTCCTTCCGGCCGGGCGAGACGCTCATCGGCACGGCCGCCGAGGAGAAGCGGACGATCCAGGTGGACAACGTTCCGCCCGGGTACCTGAAGATCTCGTCCGGGCTCGGTGAGGCGCCGCCCGCGCATGTGATCGTTCTTCCGGTGCTGTTCGAGGGCAAGGTCCTCGGAGTCATCGAACTGGCCTCCTTCCAGCCGTTCACGCACATTCAGCGGGACTTCCTGAACCAGCTCGCGGAAATGATCGCCACGAGCGTCAACACCATCAGCGTCAACACGACGACCGAGAAGCTGCTCGAACAGTCGCAGGAGCTCACCGAGCAATTGCGCGACCGTTCGCAGGAATTGGAGAACCGGCAGAAGGCCCTCCAGGCGTCCAACGCCGAACTGGAGGAGAAGGCCGAGCTGCTGGCCAGGCAGAACCGCGACATCGAGGTCAAGAACACCGAGATCGAGGAGGCGCGGCAGGTCCTGGAGGAGCGCGCCGAACAGCTCGCCGTCTCGATGCGCTACAAGTCCGAGTTCCTGGCGAACATGTCGCACGAGCTGCGTACGCCGCTCAACTCGCTGCTCATCCTGGCCAAGTTGCTCGCGGACAACGCCGAGGGCAATCTCTCGCCGAAGCAGGTGGAATTCGCGGAGACGATCCACGGGGCCGGTTCCGATCTGCTCCAGTTGATCAACGACATCCTCGATCTGTCGAAGGTCGAGGCGGGCAAGATGGACGTCAGCCCGACGCGGATCGCCCTGGTCCAGCTCGTGGACTACGTGGAGGCGACGTTCAGGCCGCTCACCGCGGAAAAGGGGCTGGATTTCTCCGTACGGGTGTCGCCGGAGCTGCCGGCCACGCTGCACACGGACGAGCAGCGGCTCCTCCAGGTGCTGCGCAACCTGCTGTCCAACGCGGTGAAGTTCACCGACAGCGGCGCCGTCGAGCTGGTGATCAGGCACGCCGGCCAGGAGGTGCCGGACGCCATCCGCGAGCAGCTGCTGGAGGCCGGGTCGCTGCGGGACGCGAACGGCGAACTGATCGCGTTCTCGGTGACCGACACCGGCATCGGGATCGCGGCCAGCAAGATGCGGGTCATCTTCGAGGCGTTCAAGCAGGCGGACGGGACGACCAGCCGCAAGTACGGGGGTACGGGCCTCGGCCTGTCCATCAGCCGCGAGATCGCACGGCTGCTGGGCGGCGAGATCCACGCGGCGAGCGAGCCCGGTCGCGGCTCCACGTTCACGCTGTACCTTCCGCTGCACCCGAGCGAACTCCCGCCGCAGGGCTACCCGCAGCTCGCTCCGGGACAGGCCGACGGCCAGACCGGCCCGATCGAGGGCGGCCGGACGCCGGAGGCCGGACAGGTGTACGTGCCGGACCCCGCTCAGGCCACCCCGCGTCGTCGTCGCAAGGCGCTCGGGAGCGCGCAGCAGCAGCCCGCGCTGCCGCCGCGTCCGGCGCCCGCTCCCACTGCGCAGCAGACTCCGGCCGTCGAGCCGGAGTCATGGGCCGTGGGCGGCCAGGAGGAGCCGGAGACCCGCAGGACGTTCCGGTTCAGCGGCGAGAAGGTGCTGATCGTCGACGACGACATCCGCAACGTCTTCGCGCTGACCAGCGTGCTGGAGCAGCACGGACTGACGGTCCTCTACGCCGAGAACGGGCGCGAGGGCATCGAAGTCCTCGAGCAGCACGACGATGTGACGGTCGTACTGATGGACATCATGATGCCGGAGATGGACGGTTACGCGACGACGTCGGCGATCCGCAGGATGCCGCAGTTCGCCGAGCTGCCGATCGTGGCACTGACCGCCAAGGCGATGAAGGGCGACAAGGAGAAGGCGCTCGAATCGGGTGCGTCCGACTATGTCACCAAGCCGGTTGATCCCGACCATCTTCTTTCGGTCATGGAAGGGTGGATGCGCGGAGAGTGAGCACTCACTGAGAGAATCCATGAAGATTTGTTGACCGGTGGTGTCCGAACGAGTGTGGGAACGCGGATCGCGGGGAACCTTCTGGTCCCCCGCCACGTTTCCGGTACGTGCACAGTGACATCACGGTGACAGGGTGTGGTGACCGCCGGGGTGCGGCTACCATGACCGGCACAAGGACGGGCGGCGTAAGGGAGTCGTCCCCCGGGGCGGCGCCCGGTGCAATTCCGGGGCGAGGAGGGCGGGCCATGGTGCAGAAGGCCAAGATCCTCCTGGTCGATGACCGGCCGGAGAATCTGCTGGCGCTGGAGGCCATCCTCTCTGCGCTCGATCAGACACTGGTACGGGCATCGTCAGGGGAGGAGGCGCTCAAAGCGCTGCTCACGGACGACTTCGCGGTTATTCTGCTGGACGTCCAGATGCCGGGCATGGACGGTTTCGAAACCGCCGCGCACATCAAGCGGCGGGAACGGACCCGGGACATCCCGATCATTTTCCTCACCGCGATCAATCACGGCCCGCACCACACCTTCCGGGGTTACGCGGCCGGCGCGGTGGACTACATCTCGAAGCCGTTCGACCCGTGGGTGCTGCGCGCCAAGGTCTCGGTCTTCGTGGAGCTGTACATGAAGAACTGCCAGCTGCGGGAGCAGGCGGCGCTGCTGCGGCTCCAGTTGGAGGGCGGGGGGCGGACGAGCGCCCAACAGGACCGGGAGCCCGCCGGTCTGCTGGCCGAGCTCTCCGCGCGGCTCGCGGCCGTCGAGGAGCAGGCGGAGGCGCTGTCGAAGCAGCTCGACGACGAGTCCGCGGACGCGGGCGCGGTGGCGACGGCCGCCCATCTCGAACGGAAGCTGACCGGTCTGCGCCGCGCTCTCGACGCGCTGGAGCCGGGCACCGGCGGGGCGTCGGCGGCCCTTCCCTCGTAACGGCGCCCCCGCCTTGCGCGCGGGGCGCCTTCGGGTGTGCCCGGGCAACTGACCGGCGGCTGAGGGGTTTCGGGGGTACGCCGCCGGTGAGGACGCGTCAGTTTCCGGCCCTCGGACGGCGACACGGACGGGTGAACCGGTACGCCCACCTGTTCACGGGCGTAGACACCGGTAACCTCGGCACCATGGCCTCACGTACGTCCGGCAAGGGTTCCCAGGGCACGGCGGGCACCGCGAAGCGCGTCGGCGGTGGCCCGGGTCCGGCGAAGAAAGCCGCGCCCGCCAAGAAGACCGCAGCGAAGAAGGCGCCCGCGAAGAGGGCGCCGGCCAAGAAGGCCGCGGCGAAGAAGGCCGCTCCGCCCCGCCCGGTGCCTTCGCCCACGAACGGCGTGTACCGGCTGGCGCGGGCGCTCTGGCTCGGCGCGGCCCACGCCGTCGGCGCGATGTTCCGCGGCATAGGGCGAGGAGCCAAGGGCCTCGACCCCGCCCACCGCAAGGACGGCGTCGCGCTGCTGCTGCTCGGCCTCGCGCTGATCGTCGCCGCGGGCACCTGGTCGAACCTGCGCGGCCCTGTGGGCGACCTCGTGGAGATGCTCGTCACCGGGGCGTTCGGCCGGCTCGACCTGCTCGTGCCGATACTGCTGGGCGTCATAGCGGTGCGGCTGATCCTGTACCCCCAGCGGCCCGAGGCCAACGGCCGCATCGTCATCGGCCTCTCCGCCCTGGTCATCGGTGTGCTCGGACAGGTCCACATCGCGTGCGGTTCGCCGGGGCGCGACGAGGGAACGGAGGCCATGCAGGACGCGGGCGGCCTCATCGGCTGGGCCGCCTCCAAGCCGCTGATCTTCGCCATGGGCGAGGTGCTGGCCGTGCCGCTCCTCCTGCTGCTCACCGTCTTCGGGCTGCTGGTCGTCACGGCGACCCCGGTGAACGCCATCCCGCAGCGGCTGCGGCTGCTCGGCGTCAAGCTGGGCATCGTGGAGCCGGCGTACGACCCCGAGGAGCCGGGCGACGACGAGCGCTACGACGAGCAGTGGCGCGAGACGCTGCCACCCCGCTCCCGCCGCTCCCAGGCGCCCGGCGCCCACGAGCCGGACCTCGCGGAGTCCGAGGCGCTGTCCAAGCGCCGCAGGCCGCGCAGGCCCTCGGTGCAGCCCGCGATGAACCGCACGATGGACGCGGTGGACGTCGCGGCCGCCGCGGCCGCCGCGCTCGACGGGGCCGTGCTCAACGGCATGCCGCCCTCGCCGGTCGTCGCCGACCTGACCCAGGGCGTCTCGGTGGACCGCGAGCGGACGGGCACGCCCGTGCCGGGTGCCAGGGAGGCGGAGCCGGCCGGGAAGCGGGCGGAGGCCACGCCAGGGGCCGGTGTACCCGATCTGACCAAGCCGGCCCCCGAGCCCCCCGAGTCCCAGTCGCTGCCCGCCCGGGCCGAGCAGCTTCAGCTCTCCGGCGACATCACGTACGCGCTGCCCTCGCTCGATCTGCTGGAGCGCGGCGGTCCCGGCAAGACCCGGAGCGCGGCCAACGACGCGATCGTCGCCTCGCTGACCAACGTGTTCACCGAGTTCAAGGTGGACGCCGCCGTCACCGGCTTCACCCGCGGGCCGACGGTGACGCGGTACGAGGTGGAGCTCGGTCCGGCCGTGAAGGTCGAGCGGATCACGGCGCTCACCAAGAACATCGCGTACGCCGTCGCCAGCCCCGACGTCCGTATCATCTCGCCGATCCCGGGCAAGTCCGCGGTCGGTATCGAGATCCCCAACTCCGACCGGGAGATGGTCAACCTCGGCGACGTGCTGCGGCTGGCGGACGCGGCCGAGGACGACCACCCCATGCTCGTCGCGCTCGGCAAGAACGTGGAGGGCGGCTACGAGATGGCCAACCTCGCGAAGATGCCGCACGTCCTGGTGGCCGGTGCGACCGGCTCCGGAAAGTCGTCCTGCATCAACTGCCTGATCACCTCGATCATGGTGCGGGCCACGCCGGAGGACGTCCGGATGGTCCTGGTCGACCCGAAGCGGGTCGAGCTCACCGCGTACGAGGGCATTCCGCACCTGATCACGCCGATCATCACCAACCCCAAGAAGGCCGCCGAGGCGCTCCAGTGGGTCGTACGGGAGATGGATCTGCGCTACGACGACCTCGCGGCCTTCGGCTACCGGCACATCGACGACTTCAACCACGCCGTGCGCACCGGCAAGCTCAAGACGCCGGAGGGCAGCGAACGGGAGCTCGCGCCCTACCCGTATCTGCTGGTGATCGTCGACGAGCTGGCCGACCTGATGATGGTCGCCCCGCGCGACGTCGAGGACTCGATCGTCCGCATCACCCAGCTGGCCCGTGCCGCCGGCATCCATCTGGTGCTCGCCACGCAGCGCCCCTCGGTGGACGTCGTCACCGGTCTCATCAAGGCGAACGTGCCTTCCCGGCTCGCCTTCGCCACGTCCTCGCTCGCCGACAGCCGCGTCATCCTGGACCAGCCGGGCGCCGAGAAACTCATCGGAAAGGGTGACGGCCTGTTCCTGCCGATGGGCGCGAACAAGCCGACCCGTATGCAGGGCGCCTTCGTCACCGAGGACGAGGTCGCGGCGGTCGTCCGGCACTGCAAGGACCAGATGGCCCCGGTCTTCCGCGACGACGTGGTGGTCGGCACGAAGCAGAAGAAGGAGATCGACGAGGACATCGGCGACGACCTCGACCTGCTGTGCCAGGCCGCCGAACTGGTCGTCTCCACCCAGTTCGGATCGACCTCGATGCTCCAGCGCAAGCTGAGGGTCGGCTTCGCCAAGGCCGGACGGCTCATGGACCTGATGGAGTCGCGCAACATCGTCGGACCGAGCGAGGGCTCCAAGGCGCGCGACGTCCTGGTGAAACCCGACGAGCTCGACGGGGTGTTGGCACAGATTCGTGGGGAAACCGCTTCGTAAGAGTTTTACGGGCAACCGTTTCGCCGGGCCGTACGTCAAGTTGAAGGGAAGGACGGAACGTCCTTCCCCGGGGCGGCCCGGCGAAACCGGCTCTGTTCGAATCTGATGGCGTACAAAGTCCACCCGCCCGGTTGCCCCACCCTTTCGTACCCCCCCTAGACTGAACCCCCAGCAGGTGGCTCACGCTCGAAAGGCGCCCCCGTGTCCATCGGCAACTCCCCCGAAGACGACCGGCCTTCGATCGGCCGAGTGCTCCAGCAGGCTCGTCTCGCCGCAGGTCTCACGGTCGAAGAGGTCAGCACGTCCACCCGGGTGCGCATCCCCATCGTGCACGCGATCGAGCAGGACGACTTCTCCCGCTGCGGCGGCGACGTGTACGCCCGCGGCCACATCCGTACGCTCGCCCGTGCCGTCGGCACCGATCCGGAAGCGCTGATCGCGCAGTACGACGCCGAGCACGGCGGCCGTCCCGCGCCCACGCCGGCGGCACCGCTGTTCGAGGCCGAACGCATCCGCTCCGAACCCCGCAGGCCCAACTGGACGGCGGCCATGGTCGCGGCGATCGTCGCCGTGGTCGGTTTCGTCGGCTTCACCTTCTTCAAGGGCGGCGACGACGGACCCTCGACCGCCGGCCGCGTGGCCGAGGGGCCGACCTCCGACAAGATCGCCCCGAAGCCCTCCGCCAGCAAGCCCGCCGACCCCAAGTCGGCCCCGTCCGAGAGCGCCATCGCCGCGGCGCCCCAGGACAAGGTCACTGTCAAGCTCAGCGCCACCCAGGGCAAGAGCTGGATCTCCGCCAAGGACCACAACGGCCGGTCCCTCTTCGACGGCACCCTCCAGCAGGGCCAGTCGAAGACCTTCCAGGACAAGGAGCGCGTCGACCTCATCCTCGGCAACGCGGGCTCGATCGAGCTCTTTGTGAACGGGAAGAAGGTCGAGGACCAGTTCAAGCCCGGACAGGTCGAACGCCTCTCGTACACCAAGGGCGACCCCGAGGTCGGCTGACCGGTCACCCGGAGACATCGCGGCGCGGCGAGCGCCCGGCCACCGTGCCGGGCGCTCGCCGTCTTTGTCACGGTGGGTGAGGGCGCAACCCTCCGCGGCGGGGTCGGTGCCGGGACAAAGTAGTCTTGAGTCCATGCCCGAACGCCGTACCGTCGCCCTTGTCACTCTTGGCTGCGCCCGTAACGAGGTGGACTCGGAGGAGCTCGCAGGCCGCCTGGCAGCGGACGGCTGGGAGCTCGTCGAGGATGCCTCCGATGCCGATGTCGCCGTCGTCAACACCTGTGGGTTCGTGGAGGCCGCCAAGAAGGACTCCGTCGACGCCCTCCTCGAAGCCAATGATCTGAAGGACCACGGCCGCACCCAGGCCGTCGTCGCCGTCGGCTGCATGGCCGAGCGCTACGGCAAGGACCTCGCCGAGGCCCTGCCGGAAGCGGACGGCGTCCTCGGCTTCGATGACTACGCCGACATCTCCGACCGCCTCCAGACCATCCTCAGCGGCGGCGTCCACGCCTCCCACACCCCCCGCGACCGCCGCAAGCTGCTGCCGATCAGCCCCGCCGAGCGGCAGGACGCCGCCGTGTCGCTGCCCGGCCACGCGCAGGAGACCGCCCCCGCCCCCGCCGACCTGCCGGAGGGTGTCGCCCCGGTCTCCGGGCCGCGCGCCCCGCTGCGCCGCCGGCTGGGCACCAGCCCCGTCGCCTCGGTCAAGCTGGCCTCCGGCTGCGACCGCCGCTGCTCCTTCTGCGCCATCCCGTCCTTCCGCGGCTCCTTCATCTCCCGCCGTCCCTCGGACGTGCTGGGCGAGACCCGCTGGCTCGCCGAGCAGGGTGTGAAGGAGGTCATGCTGGTCTCCGAGAACAACACCTCGTACGGCAAGGACCTCGGCGACATCCGCCTCCTGGAGACCCTGCTGCCCGAGCTCGCGGACGTCGACGGGATCGAGCGCATCCGCGTCAGCTACCTGCAGCCCGCCGAGATGCGTCCCGGCCTGATCGACGTCCTCACCTCGACGCCGAAGGTCGCGCCCTACTTCGACCTGTCCTTCCAGCACTCCGCGCCCGGCGTGCTCCGGGCGATGCGCCGCTTCGGCGACACCGACCGCTTCCTGGAGCTGCTGGACACGATCCGGGGCAAGGCACCCCAGGCCGGCGCCCGGTCCAACTTCATCGTCGGCTTCCCCGGCGAGACCGAGGACGACCTCGCGGAGCTGGAACGGTTCCTCACAGGCGCCCGTCTCGACGCGATCGGCGTCTTCGGCTACTCCGACGAGGAGGGAACCGAGGCGGTCGGCTACGACAACAAGCTCGACGCCGACGTCATCGCGGAGCGCCTCGCGCACATCTCGCAGCTCGCCGAGGAACTGACCTCGCAGCGCGCCGAGGAGCGCATGGGCGAGACGCTCCAGGTCCTGGTCGAGTCCGTCGAGCCCACCGAGGACGAGCCGCGCGCCTACGGCCGCGCCGCGCACCAGGCGCCCGAAACCGATGGCCAGGTGCTCTTCACCACACGCGAGGGCCTGGTCCCGGGCCGTATGGTCGAGGCAAAGGTCGTGGGGACGGAAGGCGTGGACCTGATCGCCGAGTGCAGTGAGCTTGTGGAGGTAGCCAGATGACCGGAGTCCCGGCATCCGCGGCAGGCGGTTCCGGCGCGACGCCGGTCCGCGGCGGAAAGCTGGGCGCCGCTGCGGTCGATCAGGCCAGTCTGTGGAACATCGCCAACCTCCTGACGATGGCCCGGCTCGTGCTCGTCCCCGGCTTCGTGGTGCTGCTGCTCCACAACGGCGGATACGACCCGGCCTGGCGCTCCTTCGCCTGGGCCGCCTTCGCCGTCGCCATGATCACCGACCTGTTCGACGGGCATCTGGCGCGCACGTACAACCTGGTCACCGACTTCGGGAAGATCGCCGACCCGATCGCCGACAAGGCGATCATGGGCGCGGCGCTGATCTGTCTGTCGTACCTGGGCGACCTGCCCTGGTGGGTCACGGGCGTGATCCTCTTCCGCGAGCTGGGCATCACGCTGATGCGGTTCTGGGTGATCCGGCACGGGGTCATTCCGGCCAGCCGCGGCGGCAAGATGAAGACGCTGGCGCAGGGGACGGCCGTCGGGATGTACGTCCTGGCGCTGACCGGTCCGCTGGCCACCCTGCGCTTCTGGGTGATGGCGGTGGCCGTCGTGTTGACCGTCGTCACCGGTCTGGACTACGTCCGCCAGGCCGTCGTGCTGCGGCGCCAGGGCCTCGCGGCGGAACGGGCGGCCTCGGAGGCGCCCCAGGCAGCCTCCGAGAAGACCGGCACGGTCGCCGAGGCGGCGGGAGCCCGGGGATCGGCAGAGGCCGAGCGGTGACTGCGGCGGGCCGGGTGCTGCGGCTGCTCGCCGAGCGGGGGCAGACCCTCGCTGTCGCGGAGTCGCTGACAGGCGGCCTGGTCGCGGCCGAACTCACGTCCGTACCGGGTGCCTCCCAAGCCTTCAGGGGCTCGGTCACGGCTTACGCGACCCCCCTCAAGAGTGAAGTCCTGGGGGTGGACGCCGGTCTCCTGGCGGAGCGCGGAGCGGTCGACGCGGACGTCGCGCGTCAGATGGCGACAGGCGTACGACGGGCTCTGGGCGCAGACTGGGGAGTGGCGACCACCGGCGTCGCCGGCCCCGAACCCCAGGACGGCCAACCCGTCGGAACGGTCTTCGTCGCGGTCAGCGGCCCGCACGGCACCGAGAAAGTGGCCGCGCTGCGGTTGAACGGCGACCGGGCGGACATCCGTAAGAAGAGCGTACGAAGCGCGCTCGACCTGCTCTCAGGCGAACTCCACGAGAATGCGAGCGCACAGGATACGGAAGAGAACGGGGGGAATTGATGTTTGCAGCCCTGAGTGAACACGACATCGCTCCCCGCACGGCCGCAGCGCTAGGCGGTACGGTGGGGCGTGAAGGATGCGGCTACGCGGTCCGAGGAGGGAGCCACCGATGATTCTGCTCCGTCGCCTGCTGGGTGACGTGCTGCGTCGGCAGCGCCAGCGCCAAGGCCGTACTCTGCGCGAAGTCTCCTCGTCCGCCCGAGTTTCGCTCGGCTATCTCTCCGAGGTGGAGCGGGGGCAGAAGGAGGCATCCTCCGAACTGCTCTCCGCCATTTGCGACGCGCTTGACGTACGGATGTCCGAGCTCATGCGTGAAGTGAGCGATGAGCTGTCCCTGGCCGAACTGGCCGAGTCGGCAGCGGCCAGCGATCCGGTACCTGTACCGGTGCGCCCCATGCTCAACTCCGTCTCCGTTACCTCGGTGGCGGGTGTACCGACGGGGCGGGTGACCATCAAGGCACCTGCGGAAGCGGTGGACGTAGTCGCCGCCTGACCGTTCGGTTCGGTGTGAAGCCGAGGCCCCGGTTCTCCCTCTGTTGTGGGGAGGGCCGGGGCTTTCGTATGCCCTGGGTGGATGAGGCGGTTTTGTGTGCCGGCTCGTGTGTCAGCGCGGCGATGGGGGGCAGGTGCGTGGATGAGAGACCGAGGAAGCCTCCCGAACGGACCGTCGATGTCCTCGGGCACTTTCTCAAATGACCGTTTTGCTTCGTTTGTGCCATCGTGGGTGGTGCTGAACGGAACGGATTCCAGATCGGAGACGTGCATGTCTGTGGTGAAGAGCCCACTGTCCGAGACCGACCTCAAGACTGTCGGAGACGCCCTTCAGGGCGCTCTGGTGGATCTCCTCGACCTTTCTCTGGTGGCCAAGCAGGTCCACTGGAACGTGGTCGGGCCGCGGTTCAGGTCCGTGCACCTCCAGCTCGACGATGTCGTGGACACCGCTCGCCAGCACTCCGACACGGTCGCCGAGCGGGCGTCCGCGCTCGGTGTCAACCCGGACGGCCGATCCGCGACGATCGCCAAGAGCACGGCCATCGCCTCCGTGTCCGAAGGCTGGATCAAGGACGTGGACGCGGTGAAGACCCTGGTCGACGCCCTCGGCGTGGTGATCGGGCGCATGCGCGAGCGCATCGAGGCGACCGAGTCCCCGGACCCGGTCAGCCAGGACCTCCTGATCTCGCTGACCGCCGATCTCGAGAAGCACGCGTGGATGTTCCAGGCCGAGAGCGCCTGAGCCACGCCGTCACTCAACCGAATTCTCCAACGGAGGTATGAGCATGAGGAACGAAGGCGCGAAGGACAAGGTCACCGGTAAGGCGAAGGAAGCCATGGGCAAGATGACCGGCGACCGTCGCAAGGAGGCCGAGGGCAAGGCGGACCAGGCCAAGGGCAAGGCCAAGGACGCCATGGACGGCGCCCGTGACCGGGCGGACGGCGTCAAGGACTCCCTGAACGACGACAAGGGCTGACCCCTCGGTCAGCGGCGAGCCCCCACCCGCGCGGTGGGGGCTCCGCGCTGAGAGGGGTCGGAGCGGGGCGGGGTGGTGCGACCGCCCCGTGCGCGCCGGGGGTGCAACGGTGCGCTCTCGCCCCGGAAGAACGGGCGCGACTAAGGTCCTTCGTTTGGATCAAGCCGGAGGAGGCGGCCATGGTACGGCGATGGGTGCCGGCGCTCGTTCTCTGCGGCGTGTGGTGGTGGGCCGTGCTGCGGCTGATATTGGCCCCGGCACACGCGGGGGTGGTGGAGGGAGCGGTGGCGGCGGGTGGATGGGGGCTCAGCCTCCTGCCGGTGCACGTGGCCGCAACGGCCAGGCCCCTCGGAATCTTCGACGCGGGTACGGGCCTGCTGCGGCGCGGTACGGCGTGGGCCCGGAGGCGGGCGGGGCGGTGGCGGCGGTGGGTGGTCAGGTAGGGGTGCTGGGGCGGCCCCTTCGGCTGCGCGAGCCGCTGAGGCCCGTCCGGTCCGGCAGCGGGGACGTCAGGTGGGCCCCGGGCCGGTCTGGCAGCTGGGACACCAGTACGCGGGGCGGTCGTCCTGCTCGGCTGCGCGGATCGGGGTTCCGCAGCGCAGGCACGGGCGGTGCGTCCGGCCGTAGACCCACAGGTTTTCGCTCGGCCTCCGCGCGCGGGCGGCGGCGCTCGCGACGGTACGGGAACGGCCTCCGGCCGTCGTGACGCGGTTCGGGCGGTCGCGGTTGGCGTCGAGGAGCTGGTGCGCCGTGCTGACCAGCAGGGCCGCCGTCCGGGCAGGCAGCTCGCCGATGGGGAGCCAGGGTGTGGCGCGGGCCAGGAAGCAGAGCTCGGCCTTGTAGATGTTCCCGATTCCGGCCAGGTTGCGCTGGTCGAGCAGGGCCTCGCCGAGCGGGCGGGCGGGGTCGGCCAGCAGATTCCGCAGCGCCGTGTCGGCGTCCCAGTCCGGCCCGAGCAGATCGGGGCCGAGATGGCCGACCGCCTGCTCCTCGTCCTGGGTGCGCATGAGCTCCAGGACCGGGAGGCGGTAGCCGACGGCGGTGTGGGCCGCGTTGCCCAGGACGGCGCGGATCTGGTGGGCGGGGCCGCCGCGCCAGCGCTCGCCCGGGGCGTAGATCCGCCAGGCGCCGTCCATCCGGAGGTGACTGTGCAGGGTGAGACCCCCCTCGATCCGGGTCAGCAGGTGCTTGCCCCGGGCGGTGACGTCGAGGACGGCCCGGCCTGTGAGGTCGGCGGTGGCGAACCGGGGGACGCGGAGGTCGGACGAGGTGAGGACCTGTCCGGCCAGCGCGTGATGCAGCCGCGCGGCGGTCTGCAGGACGGTGTCTCCTTCGGGCATGCCTCCATGATGCGGGGGGCCGGGGCTCCTGGGGTGAGGCGGGCCCGGTGCAGGTTACGCGCGCAGGCGCAGGCCCCTCGGGGTGGCGAGGAAGCCGGCCGCCTCCAGCGTGCGCCCCAGGGGCGAGGTCAGGGACGAGGCGCCGTTGGTGCGCTCGACGGTCACCGTGCCGAGGGCCCCGGCACGGGCGGCCGAGGCCAGCGCTCCGGCCGCCGCCCGGAGCGCGGGATCGTCCGGATCGGTCGGCCAGGCCAGCAGCGTCTTGCCACCGCGCTCCATGTACAGCGTCAGCTCACCGTCGACCAGGACCACGAGCGAGCCCGCCTTGCGGCCCGGCTTGTGCCCGGCCCCGTCCGGCGGCTCCGGCCACGGGAGGGCGGCGCCGTACGCGTTGGCCGGGTCGGCCGCCGCGAGGACGAGGGCGCGGGGGTCCGCCCCCGGCTCCGTACGGTCCCGGGCTGTGGACACCGCGCGGAGCCGGTCGACCGCGCCGTCCATCGCGAACTGGGCGGCCCCCAGCCCCTCCACGACGTACCCCCGACGCGCCTGCCCGTTGTCCTCGAAGGCCGACAGCACCCGGTACGCCGCCGAGAAGCCGCCCTCGACGCCCTCGGCCTGCACCGCGCCCCGGGTGACCACCCCGTGGCGGTCGAGCAGCGTGCGCGCCAGGGCGTGGGCGCGGTGCGTGGGCTCGGGCTCGATGGCCGGCAGCAGGGACCAGCGGCCCGAGACCGTGGGCGGCCCGGTGCGGGAAGCCGGGCGGGCGGCAGCGGTGAGGGTGCCGTAACGGCCGCGCGGGACATTGCGCCGGGCGCGGTGCGCGGTCGAGCCGGCCGTACGGCCCGAGCCCAGGAGGGAGCGCAGCGGCGCGAGCGTGTCGTTGGTCAGACGGCCGGACCAGGCGAGGTCCCACAAGGCGTCCGCCAGTTGCGCGTCGGTGCAGTCGGGGTGGGTGGTGGCGCGGACCTGATCGGCGATCTGGCGGAAGAACAGCCCGTAACCCCCGCCGAGCGCGGTCAGCACGGACTCGTGCAGTGCGCTCAGCTCCAGGGGGCGGGGCGGGGGGAGGAGCAGCGGCGCGCTGTCGGCGAGGTAGAGGGAGATCCAGCCATCCTTGCCGGGGAGGGCGCCCGCGCCGGCCCAGACGACTTCGCCGGTGGTGGTCAGCTCGTCCAGGAGCGCGGGGCTGTATCCGGTGACCCGGCCGGGCAGGACGAGCCGTTCCAGCGCGGAGGCGGGGACGGGCGCACCCTGAAGCTGCTCGACGGCACGGGCCAGTCCGTCGATGCCGCGCAGGCTGTTGCCGCCGAGGTGCTGCCACTGCGGGAGGAACCCGGCCAGGGCGGCGGGCGGGACCGGCTCCAGCTCGTGCCGGAGGGCGGCCAGCGAACGGCGTCGCAGCCGCCGCAGCACCGTGGCGTCGCACCATTCCTGGCCGATTCCGGCGGGGTGGAACTCGCCCTGGACGATGCGGTCCGACGCCGCGAGCCGTTGCAGTGCCCCGTCGGTGACGGCCGTGCCGAGTCCGAACCGGGCCGCTGCCGCGGTGGAGGTGAACGGGCCGTGCGTACGGGCGTACCGGGCGAGGAGGTCGCCGAGGGGGTCCTTCACCGGCTCGGTGAACGCTTCGGGAACGCCGACCGGGAGCACCGTGCCCAGGGCGTCGCGCAGCCGGCCCGCGTCCTCGATCGCCGCCCAGTGGGCCGCCCCGGCGATCCGGACGCGGATGGCGCGGCGGGCGGACTCCAGCTCCCGCGCCCAGGCGGCCTCGGCCCCGCGCTCGGCCAGCTCCTCGTCGGTGAGCGGGCCGAGCACCCGCAGCAGGTCCGCGACCCCCTCGGCGTCCTTGACCCGGCGGTCGTCCGCCAGCCACTGGAGTTCCCGCTCCAGCTCGGTCAGCACATCGGCGTCGAGCAGTTCGCGCAGCTCCGCCCTGCCCAGCAGCTCGGCGAGCAGCCGGGAGTCCAGGGAGAGCGCGGCGGCGCGCCGTTCGGCGAGCGGCGAATCGCCCTCGTACAGGAACTGCGCAACGTATCCGAAGAGGAGGGAGCGGGCGAAGGGGGAGGGCTCCGGGGTGGTGACCTCGACCAGGCGGATGCGCCGGGCCTCCAGGTCGCCCATCACCTCCGTGAGCCCCGGGACGTCGAAGACGTCCTGGAGGCATTCACGGACCGCTTCGAGAACGATGGGGAAGGAGCCGAACTCGGAGGCGACCTGGAGGAGCTGCGCGGCCCGCTGACGCTGCTGCCAGAGCGGGGTGCGTTTGCCGGGGCTGCGGCGGGGGAGCAGCAGCGCCCTGGCGGCGCACTCACGGAACCGCGAGGCGAACAGGGCGGAGCCGCCGACCTGGTCGGTGACGATCTGTTCGATCTCGCCCTTGTCGAAGGCCACATCGGCGGCGCCGACCGGGGGCTGGTCGCTGTCGAAGGCGGTGTTGGCGGGGGCGAGCGGTGCGGATGCGTCCTGGCCGGGCTCCTGGGGCGGGTCCTGCGCCGGGTCGAAGTCCAGGAGGTCCAGGCCCATCATGTCGGCGTCGGGAAGCCGCAGGACGATGCCGTCGTCGGCGTGCATGACCTGTGCGTCCATGCCGTACCGCTCGGCGAGGCGGGCGCTCAGCGCCAGCGCCCACGGGGCGTGAACCTGCGCGCCGAACGGGGAATGCACGACGACCCGCCAGTCGCCCAGCTCGTCCCGGAAGCGCTCGACGAGGATCGTCCGGTCGTCCGGTACGTGACCGCAGGCCCGGCGCTGCTCGTCCAGATACGCCAGGACGTTGTCGACGGCCCAGGTGTCCAGGCCGGCGGAGAGCAGGCGGTCCCGGGCGTCCTCGGGGGAGAGCCCGCCGAGCTCGCGCAGGAAGGCCCCCAGGGCGCGGCCCAGCTCCAGCGGGCGGCCCAGCTGGTCTCCCTTCCAGAACGGCAGCCGCCCGGGGACACCGGGCGCGGGGGAGACGAGGACCCGGTCACGGGTGATGTCCTCGATCCGCCAGGAGGTCGTGCCCAGCGTGAAGACGTCGCCGACCCGGGACTCGTAGACCATCTCCTCGTCCAGCTCACCGACCCGGCCACCGCCCTTCTTGGGGTCGGCACCGGCGAGGAACACCCCGAAGAGGCCCCGGTCGGGGATGGTCCCGCCCGAGGTGACGGCGAGGCGCTGCGCACCGGGACGGCCCGTGACCGTACCGGCGACGCGGTCCCAGACGACGCGGGGCCGCAGCTCCGCGAAGGCGTCGGACGGATAGCGGCCCGCGAGCATGTCGAGGACGGCCGTGAACGCCGACTCGGGCAGCGACGCGAAGGGGGCGGCCCGGCGGACCACCGCGAGCAGGTCGTCCACCTGCCAGCTGTCCAGCGCGACCATCGCGACGAGCTGCTGGGCCAGCACGTCCAGCGGATTGGACGGGACGCGCAGCGCCTCGATCGAGCCCGTCCGCATCCGTTCGGTGACCACGGCCGCCTGCACCAGGTCGCCGCGGTACTTCGGGAAGACGACGCCGGTGGAGACCGCGCCCACCTGGTGGCCGGCGCGGCCGACGCGCTGCAGCCCGGAGGCGACCGAGGGCGGGGACTCGACCTGGATCACCAGGTCGACCGCCCCCATGTCGATGCCCAGCTCCAGGCTGGAAGTGGCGACGACCGCGGGCAGCCTCCCCGCCTTCAGGTCCTCCTCGACCTGGGCGCGCTGCTCCTTGGACACCGATCCGTGGTGGGCCCGGGCCAGCAGGGCGGGAGCTCCCTTGGCCGCCCCGGACTCCGCCATGATCTCGGCGGGGGAGTGGGCCTCCGGCATGGTCTCGCCGGTGGCCCTCTCGTACGCGATCTCGTTGAGCCGGTTGCACAGGCGCTCCGCGAGGCGGCGGGAGTTGGCGAAGACGATCGTGGAGCGGTGCGCCTGGACGAGATCGGCGATCCGCTCCTCCACATGCGGCCAGATCGACGGCTTCTCGGCCTGCCCCGAGGAGTCGTCGGTGGCGGGGGAACCGCCCAGCTCGCCCAGGTCCTCGACGGGCACGACCACCGACAGGTCGAACTCTTTGCTGGACGGCGGCTGGACGATCTCCACCTTGCGCCGGGGCGACAGGAAGCGCGCCACCTCGTCGACCGGCCGGACCGTGGCCGACAGACCGATGCGCCGGGCCGGCCGGGGCAGCAGCTCGTCCAGGCGCTCCAGCGATACGGCGAGATGGGCACCGCGCTTGGTGCCCGCGACCGCGTGCACCTCGTCCAGGATCACCGTCTCGATGCCGGACAGGGCCTCGCGGGCCGATGAGGTCAGCATCAGGAACAGCGACTCGGGCGTCGTGATCAGGATGTCCGGCGGGCGGGTCGCCATCGAGCGGCGCTCGGCGGCCGGGGTGTCGCCCGAACGGATGCCCACCCTGACCTCGGGCTCGGGCAGCCCTTGGCGCACCGACTCCTGGCGGATGCCGGTCAGTGGTGAGCGCAGATTGCGCTCCACATCGACCGCGAGCGCCTTGAGCGGCGACACGTACAGCACGCGGCAGCGCTTCTTCGCCTCCGCCGGCGGGGGGACGGCCGCCAGCCGGTCCAGGGCGGCGAGGAAGGCGGCCAGCGTCTTGCCCGAGCCGGTCGGGGCGACGACCAGCACGTCCGACCCCTCGCCGATCGCCCGCCAGGCGCCTTCCTGCGCGGCGGTCGGCGCGCTGAAGGCCCCCGCGAACCAGCTGCGGGTCGCGGGGGAGAAGGAATCGAGTGCGGAGCCGGTCATGTCCCCCATCGTGCACCCCGCCACTGACAACGGCCCCGACAACCGCCGGGCGGGCCGCAGGGCCCACGGCCGGACCGCCCGCGAGCTGGGACAATTCCAGCATGGCAGGAGCACAGCAACCGGGGGAGTGGGCGCGGCACTGGAGTTACGCGGAGCTGCCCGACCTCGACCTGCTGCGGGCCCGCTACATCCGGCACACCTTCCCGCGCCACAGCCACGAGGGCTATGTCGTCGCCACGGTGAGCCACGGTGTCGAGGACATCGGAACGCCCGCCGGCACCCTGCACGCGGGGCCCGGGACCGTCGTCATGATCAACCCGGAGGTGCCGCACACCGCCCGCGCGGGTGTCCCCGAAGGCTGGGTGTACGACACGCTCTACCCGTCCGCGCAGGTGATCAACGACATCGCCGCGGATACGACGCGCCTGCGCGGCACCATAGGCTTCGCCGAGACCGGGGTGGCCGATCCGTACGCGGCCCGGCTGATAGCCGAGGTCCACCGGGCGGCCGAGGAGGGCAACGCACTGGCCGCCGACAGCGTGCTGCGGGTCGTCGTCACCCGCCTGCTCACCCGGCACGGCACCGCGTTTCCCGTCTCGGCCCCCCGCGCCGCCGGAGCCCGCGACGCGGCGCGCGCCCGGGCCGTCCTGGAAGCCAGGATGGCCGAACCGCCCACCCTGGAGGCGCTGGCCGCCGAGCTGGGCACAAGCCCCTTCGCGCTGCTGCGCGCGTTCAAGAAGCAGTACGGCATGCCCCCGCACACCTGGCTCACCGATGCCAGGGTGCGGCGTGCGCGCCGGATGCTCGACGCGGGCACGGCCCCCTCGGTCGCGGCCGCGGAGGTCGGCTTCACCGACCAGCCGCATCTCAACCGTCACTTCACCCGGATCGTGGGAGTGACCCCCGGCGCCTACCAGCGTGAACGTGCAAGAACGTACAAGACCGACCCGGAACGGCCCCGGTAGCGTGCTGAACGTGGCGAAACAGACAGCACCCCTCCGCACCACCGCCGACCCGCCCGGCGGCAGCGCACTTGCCGCCGGGACCAAGCCGGACTCGGCCGTCGTACGCGACGCACTCGGCGTCGGCATAGCCGTCGGTCTTTCCGGCTTCGCCTTCGGCGTCACCTCGGCGGGCTCCGGCCTGAGTCTGCTCCAGACATGCGCGCTCAGCCTGCTCGTGTTCACCGGCGCCTCCCAGTTCGCCCTGGTCGGCGCGCTCGCCGCCGGCGGCAACCCGTACACCGCGGCCGCCGGGGCGTTCTTCCTCGGCGTGCGCAACGCCTTCTACGGCCTGCGGCTCTCCCAGCTCCTCGCCCTGCCGCGCGCCCTGCGCCCGCTCGCCGCCCAGTGGGTCATCGACGAAACCACCGCCGTGACGCTGCCCCAGCCCACCCGGCGGGCCGCGCGCATCGGCTTCACCGTCACCGGACTCACCCTCTACGTGCTGTGGAACCTGACCACCCTGGTGGGCGCGATGGGCGCCGAGGCGCTCGGCGACACCGACGCCTGGGGGCTCGACGCGGCCAGCCCGGCCGTCTTCCTCGCGCTGCTCGCCCCGATGCTGAAGTCCACGACGGAGCGTGTGACGGCGGCGCTCGCCGTGCTGCTCGCCCTCGGCCTCCTGCCGGTGCTGCCGGCCGGGGTGCCGGTGCTGCTGTCCGCGCTGGCCGCGCCCGTCGTCCTGTTCCTCATGGGGCGGGCCAAGGGGCATGGCGTGAGCGGGACCGAGACCGAGGACGCCGGTGCGACCCGGGTGGAGGGGGACCGATGAACGTCTGGATCGCCATCGCGCTGACCTGCGTCGGCTGCTACCTGGCCAAACTCCTCGGTCTTCTGGTGCCCGCCGGCGCGTTGGAACGCCCGCTGGTGCAGCGCCTGGCCGCCCTGCTGCCGGTGGCCCTGCTGGCCGCGCTCACCGCCCAGCAGACCTTCGGCGACGGACAGCACCTGGCCCTGGACGCCAGGGGTGCGGGCCTCGCGGCCGCCGCACTCGCCCTTGTCCTGCGCGCCCCCTTCCTGGTGGTCGTGGGCGCCGCCGTGGCCGTCACCGCGGGAGTGCGTGCGCTGGGTTAGGGCCTGTTGGGCTGTCCGGCTGTCCGGCTGGGATCGTAAGGGGCATGCCTCCTGGAGCGTGCCCCTTACCGGCGCGGGCTTTCCCCGCCGCGCCGCCCCTCAAGCCGGAAACCGGACCTCAAGCCAGGATGCGGCCGTGCGCCCTCAGTGTTTCCAGCGCCCTAAGGGTCACCAGGGGGCGACCCTCCAGCGCCGTCCCGGGTGCCCACTGCCGCCAGGTGACCGGCCAGCCGCCGTCCGCCTCCTGCGCGGCGGCGAGATGGTCGAGCGAGCGCTCCATCTCGGGGTCGGAGAACCACCGCCGGGCGAGCGACGCGGGTGTACGGGCGTAGTCGTACGGGAAGTGCTGCTCTCCCGGTGCGTACCCCGGGGCCACCGGGTACTCCGCGCGCCGGTCCGGATCGAGCACGGCGAGCCGCTGGTCGCGTACCAGCCGCCCCAGCCGTTCGGCGGCGGCCTCCGCCCGGGGCCGGTCCGGCACCCCGTCGAGAAAGGCGACCGCCGCCTCGATCTCGTACGGATGCGACACCTCCAGGGCGTCCACGGCCGACCAGCAGAAGTCTGTCGCCCGGAAGAGCCAGGCGTGCCACACCGCGTTGCGGTGCAGCAGCCCGACGACGGGGCCGGTGGCCAGCAGCTCGGCCGGCGGGTCGTCCACGATCGGGATGAAGGGGGCCGCCGGATAGTCGCGCTGGGAGGGCAGCAGCGCGGGCAGGGCGCCCTCCTTGGTGGACACCTCCGTCAGATACCGGCAGATCCGTTCCACCCGCAGGCCTCCGCACCGGCCGATGGAGTCGAGGACACTGAGCGCGTGGGCGGTGTGCAGGGGCTGACTGACGGGGCCGCGCAGATCCGGTTCGAGCGCGTGGCCGTAACCGCCGTCCTCATTGGCATACGCGGTGAGGGCCGTCTCCACCGCGTCCGCGCCTCCCTCCAGATATTGATGGGCGAACCGCCGCTGTTCGAGGACACGGGCCGTGAGCCAGATGAACTGCTCGGCCCGGTCGAGGGGACTTGTTCCAGTTGCAGCCATGGACCGACCGTAGGGCTTCGGCCCCCCGAGCAGGGCCGATGCGGCCCGGCTGCACTCTCAGGAGCGGGATACTGAAGGCATGCGGTTGACGATTTTCTGGGAACGGATGGCGGACCACTTCGGCGCGGGCTACGCGGACTCCTTCGCACGCGACCACGTGATGGCCGAGCTGGGCGGACGTACAGTCCACGAGGCACTGGCGGCCGGCTGGGAGGCGAAGGACGTCTGGCGCGGGGTCTGCGCCGCGATGGACATCCCCGCCGACAGGCGCTGACGACGGGGCGGGCAGGCGACCTTCCGGGGTGCGCGAGGCCTTGTCACCCACATAGGCCAGACTTGCTCCGTGGCACCCACAGACGAGACCGCTCAGATCCAGCCGCCCCGCACGCCGCCCGTACCACCGGCCCCGCCGTCCGGCGCCGGGCCCGCCCGCATGCCCGCCTGGCTGCCGCGTGCCATGGTCCTCGCCCTCGCGCTCTACGCCTGCTTCCGGCTCGGCAGCTGGGCGTTCGACCAGCTCATCGGCCTGCTGATCAATGTGCTGATCTCCTTCTTCCTGGCGCTCGCCATCGAACCCGCCGTGAGCCGGATGTCCGCCCGCGGCATGCGCCGGGGCCTCGCCACCCTCCTCGTCTTCCTCGGCGTGCTGATCGCCGGCGCCGGCTTCGTCGTCCTGCTCGGCTCGATGCTCGCGGGCCAGATCGTCGACATGGTGGAGGACTTCCCGAAGTACCTCGACTCGGTGATCAACTGGGTCAACCAGACCTTTCACACGGAGCTCTCCCGCGTCGAGGTCCAGGACAGCCTGCTGCACTCCGACTGGCTGCAGAAGTACGTCCAGAACAGCGCGACCGGCGTGCTCGACGTCTCGGCGACCGTCCTCGGCGGCCTCTTCCGCCTGCTGACGATCTTCCTGTTCTCCTTCTACTTCGCGGCGGACGGTCCCCGGCTGCGCCGCGGACTGTGCTCCGTGCTGCCCCCCGCCCGCCAGGCGGAGGTGCTGCGGGCCTGGGAGATCGCCGTCGACAAGACCGGCGGCTACCTCTACTCCCGCGGCCTGATGGCGCTTGTCTCCGGCATCGCGCACTACATCCTGCTGGCCGCCCTCGGAGTGCCGTACGCGCCGGCGCTCGCGGTCTGGGTCGGGCTCGTCTCCCAGTTCATCCCCACGATCGGCACCTACCTCGCGGGCGCCCTGCCGATGCTGATCGCCTTCACCGTCGATCCCTGGTACGCGCTGTGGGTCCTCGGCTTTGTCGTGGTGTACCAGCAGTTCGAGAACTACATGCTCCAGCCCAAACTCACCGCGAAGACGGTGGACATCCACCCCGCCGTGGCGTTCGGCTCGGTCATCGCGGGTACGGCGCTCCTGGGCGCCGTCGGCGCGCTGATCGCCATCCCGGCCGTGGCCACGCTCCAGGCGTTCCTCGGCGCGTACGTGAAGCGCTACGACGTCACCGACGACCCGCGCGTCCACGGCAGCCGCCCCGGCGTGCGGGGCGAGCCCCTGTGGACGCGCCTGAGACGCCTGCGCGCCGCGCTCGCGGGCGAGGACGGCCGGGGCACGGACGGGCAGCCGGACGGCGAGGAGCCGGGGGAGCCGCGCCGGCCGGAGGGGCCTTCGGGGCCGAGCGGCAGTTGAGACCCCCATCCCGGGGGAGCGATCTGGGTGGCCCCGTAGGCTGAGGCGCGGGATGTCGTGCCGACCCTGGGGGGGAATATGGAATGGCTGTCCCTGGCGTCGGCGGCCGTAGCGGTCTGCGGTGCGGCGGCAGCCGCGCTCTTCAGCTACTGGCAGCAGCGCCGTCTGCGGTCCAGGGAGCAGCGCGACTACATGGACCGGTACAGGGCTGCCTTGGCATGGGCCGCGTTCGATCTGCAGAGCAGGCTGTACAACATCCTGCACGGGCATGACACCGACCAGGATCCCGCGCGCGGCAACGGTTTCCTGACGAATTTCCTCACGCGGGGCACTCCTCGCGAGGCCGAGTTCGTCCGGCGCAGCACGGTCTTCGTGCTGGCCGAGTATCTGGGCTGGGTGGAGATCCTGCGCCGTGACATCCAGTTCCTGGACCTGGGCAGGAGTCGCGTCAACGCGCGGGTCATGACGCGGATCTCCCGGATCGGCACCAGCCTGTCCAAGATCGACACGGTGAGTGACGAACTCCGTCTGTTCGGCGCCCAGCAGCGGGCCGTCGGTGAGCTCATGGTCCATCCCGACAGTGAGCCGGGCCGCCGCCGCTGCCTGGGCTACGCGGAGTTCTGCTCGAAGCTGGCACACGACCAGGAGTTCGCCGCGTGGTTCTCCGGTCCCCTGGCGGACGTGGACAGGCTTGCGGCCGACACGTCCCGGGCCGTCGACCGCCTCAAGGATCTCCAGGTCCAGCTGGTCGCGCTGATCGATCTCCTGGATCCCCGGAGCGAACGCTTCCCGCAGTTCAGGCTCGCCTACAGCCCCCGCGACCGCCCCCGGAGCTGACCGGGCCCGCCCCTCCGTGCCTGTCATGGAGAGGCGGCGCGGTGCGCTTGACACTAAAATCGAACATCCATTCTTATGGGATTCCGGCCGGGTTTTCCCGGGCCCGACCGTGGAGTTGTCCACAGGCCGGGAGGACGTCGAGGCCCATTGTCAGTGGCAGGGGTTAGCGTCTTTGACGTGAAGCGATCGACTCAAGCAAATCGGGTGGAACCCATGGCAGGAACCGACCGCGAGAAGGCGCTGGACGCCGCACTCGCACAGATTGAACGGCAATTCGGCAAGGGCGCGGTGATGCGCCTCGGCGAGCGGCCGAACGAGCCCATCGAGGTGATTCCCACCGGGTCCACCGCGCTCGACGTCGCGCTCGGCGTCGGCGGCCTGCCGCGCGGCCGTGTGGTGGAGGTGTACGGACCGGAGTCCTCCGGTAAGACGACGCTGACGCTGCACGCCGTGGCGAACGCGCAGAAGCTCGGTGGCTCGGTGGCCTTCATCGACGCGGAGCACGCCCTCGACCCGGAGTACGCGAAGAAGCTCGGCGTCGACATCGACAACCTCATCCTGTCCCAGCCGGACAACGGCGAGCAGGCCCTTGAGATCGTCGACATGCTGGTCCGCTCGGGTGCCCTCGACCTCATCGTCATCGACTCCGTCGCGGCCCTGGTGCCGCGCGCGGAGATCGAGGGTGAGATGGGCGACTCGCACGTGGGTCTCCAGGCCCGCCTGATGAGCCAGGCGCTCCGGAAGATCACCAGCGCGCTCAACCAGTCCAAGACCACCGCGATCTTCATCAACCAGCTCCGCGAGAAGATCGGTGTGATGTTCGGCTCGCCGGAGACCACCACCGGTGGCCGCGCGCTCAAGTTCTACGCCTCGGTGCGCCTCGACATCCGCCGGATCGAGACGCTCAAGGACGGCACCGACGCGGTCGGCAACCGCACCCGCGTCAAGGTCGTCAAGAACAAGGTGGCGCCGCCCTTCAAGCAGGCCGAGTTCGACATCCTCTACGGCCAGGGCATCAGCCGCGAGGGCGGTCTGATCGACATGGGCGTGGAGCACGGCTTCGTCCGCAAGGCCGGCGCCTGGTACACGTACGAGGGCGACCAGCTCGGCCAGGGCAAGGAGAACGCGCGCAACTTCCTCAAGGACAACCCCGACCTCGCCAACGAGATCGAGAAGAAGATCCTGGTGAAGCTGGGCATCGGCGTCCAGCCCGAGGACGCCTCCGCCGAGTCCGGTGCGGATGCGGCTGGCGCGGCGGCTCCGGCCGAAGCCGCGGCGAAGCCGGCGACGGCGGCGGCCGGCAAGGCCAAGCCGGCCAAGGCGGCCGCGGCCAAGAGCTAAGCCGTGACGCGTCGTACTGAGTGGCCGGCCGGCGCCGCCGACCCCGGCGCGGCCTCCGGATCCGGTGAGGGAGCGGGACGCCGTTCCCGCTCCCGGTCCAGTGACAGCGGTTCCCCCTCCTCGTCGAGGGCCGAGAAGGGGGAACCGCGCGACCCGGTCGAGCAGGCCCGCAACATCTGCCTGCGCCTGCTCACCGGCACACCGCGCACCCGCAAGCAGCTCGCGGACGCCCTCCGCAAGCGGGAGATCCCGGACGAGGCGGCCGAAGAGGTGCTGTCCCGCTTCGAGGACGTCGGGCTGATCGATGACGCCGCGTTCGCCGACGCCTGGGTGGAGTCCCGGCACCACGGCCGCGGGCTCGCCCGCCGGGCGCTGGTCCGTGAGCTGCGGACCAAGGGGGTGGACGCCGCCGTGATCGATGAAGCCGTCGGGCAGCTCGACTCCGAGCAGGAGGAGGAGACCGCGCGGGAGCTCGTCGCCCGCAAGCTCCGGTCCACCCGGGGACTGGACCGCGACAAACGCCTGCGCCGCCTGGCGGGCATGCTCGCTCGCAAGGGGTACGGCGAGGGGATGGCCCTGCGCGTGGTGCGCCGGGCGCTGGAGGAAGAGGGGGAGGACACGGAGGGGCTGGACGAGCCCTTCTGACGGGGAGCGACGCCGTGCCGCCGGGGCCGCTACTGGCCGACGCGGGCCGCGCGGCTGATGGTGGCGTCGATCAGCGCGAGGGCGTCCTCGGCTGTGCGCCCCGGGTAGCGGTTCCAGGGACCGATCAGCCCGGTCCAACCCTGGGAGCGAAGCTCGGCGATCAGCCAGGCCCCGGCCCGGTCGACCGTCTCCGCCGAGCCGTAGCCCAGGCGGTGCGCGGTGAGCATGGCGCCGCAGACGCAGCGAGCGCCCCGGATGTTGCGGAGCCGGTACGGGGTGTTCTGCCAGCCCCACTCGGTCAGGATCCGCCGGGCATGGGCGAGATGGACGGACGGCTGGACATCGGGCCGTCCGACGCGCCGCCACGCGTGGAGCCGGTCGGGCAGGATCGCACCGATGCGCCCGGGGAGGGGGCGCTCGCGCGGCGCGGCGGGGGGCAGCGTCCGGACGGCGTCGGCGATGAGCCGGTCCACCGGCACGGAGAGCAGGGCGTGCCAGTCGGCAGCGGGGGCGGCTGCGTCCGGCACGTCGGCGGACGCGGCGGTGCTCGTGGGGCGGGGGGACTCGGGGGCGGATGCGATCAGGTCCCAGCCGCTGACGATGTGCTGCCAGGCGTCCGTGTCATGGAGGCGTGCGGCTTGGGCGTCGAGTTCGTCGGGGGTGAGGGCGGTGGCGGTGGTCGGCATCGGTGCGTGCTCCCCGTCGTAGCGGCGTACCGGCGCCCTGATGGCGGTTCCGGCGGGCGGGGCGGCCGGAGCGGCAGCGCCCGCCGTGAGGCGAATGTCCGTCCGTCGCCCGGGGCGCTCCACCTGAGCGACGCCATACGGGTGTGTCACGGGGCATTCCGGTGGCGGTCACGGGTGAGACGAGAGCCCGTCGTCCGGACGCGGCGCGCCCGGACGGGCGATGAGCGGACGCGGAGGCCGCGCGGGGCGATGAGCGGTGCCGTCGTCCCCGGCGGGGCGCCGCGCCCGGCGGGGACGACGGCACCGCGCCCCGTTCGCCGGCTCCGGTGCCCGGCGGTGCGTCGGCCCCGCGCTCGGTCCGCCGGCCCCGGCGTCCGGCGTTGCGCCGCATCGCCCCCCTGAGCGGAGGCGCGCCCGGGTCCGGCGTGCGGCGTACCGCCCGGGTCCGGCGTGCGGCCGTACCGCCCGAAGCCCCGCTGCCCGCCCCCGAGCGCGGCGTCAGGGAGGTGAGCCGCTCCCCGTCTTCAGCGCGCCCGCACCCAGGACCGCGCAAGGCTGCCCCTGCACCCCCCGCAGCCGCACCCCGCCCTCGCGTACACAGCCGTATACACGCCCCACCCAGCCCCTCCGGGGAGTGCCCCGCCCGGCCCTCTCCGGGGGACAACCCCCCTGTGGAGACGCCGGGTTGCTCCAGTGCACAGGTATCTGTGCACAGAGCAGTGTGTGACACATGCCAGAGAAGCCCGGTGGTACAGAGATCACGGAGTTGGCCGCCCTCAAAGCGCTCGCCCAGCCGCGACGCCAGCAGATCCTTCAGCACCTCACCCTGCACGGCCCCGCGACCTCCGCGATCCTGGCCCGCGCACTGGGGCTGAACACCGGGGCGACCAGCTACCACCTGCGTGAGCTGGCCCGCTACGGCTTCGTGGCGGACACCGTGCCGCAGGAGCCGGCCGGGCGTCGGAGCCGGTGGCGGCGGGCCGTTCCCGGGGACCGGCGCTTTCCGCCGCCGTCCCGGCGGACGCCCGAACTGAGCTTCGTCATCGACGAACTGAACCGTCACGCGTACGCCGCCGACCTCGCCCTCTTCGAACGGCTCCAGCGCGAGAGCGCCGACGCGGCGCCGGACGAGTGGGCCGACGCCTTCGCGTACTCGCGGGGCGCGTTGAGCCTCACTCTCCCCGAGCTCCGCGCGTTCTTCGAGGAGTACATCGCCCTGATGAACCGCTACAGGCGCCCCGGCGCCGGCACCGCGCCGGGTGCCCGGACGGTTCACACCCGACTGCTCGCCTTCCCGGCCCCCGATCCGGACCGCGCGACCCCGCCCACCCCCACCGGCCGACCAGAGACGGACGCCTCATGATGCAGCGCTACGCCCTGCGGACGATCCGGCACCGCAAGGCGGGATTCCTCGGGGCGTTCCTCGCCCTCATGTGCGCCGCCGCGCTCGTCACCGCCTGCGGCACCCTGCTGGAGACCGGCCTGCGCGGCCGGATCGCCACCGAGCGGTACGCGGCCACCCCGCTGATCGTCTCGGCCGACCAGAACGTTCACCGCACGACCGTCAAGCACAAGGGCAACGGCAAGACGAAGACCAAGCACAAGGCGAAGCCCGTAGCCGAACGGGCCTGGCTCCCCGCCGCCACCGCCGACCGGCTGCGCCGCCTGCCGGGGGTTCGCACGGTCATCCCCGAACTGACCTTCCTCGCCCAGCCGCTCGGTCTTCCCGACCACGGAGCGGACGACGACATCCCGTTCTACGGGCACGCCTGGTCGTCCGCCCCACTGACCCCCTTCGCGCTGACCGCCGGCCGTGCCCCGGCGTCCCCCGACGACGTGGTGATCGACCGGACCCTCGCCGTACGGGCGGGCCTCACGACCGGGGACCAGGTCACCGTGCAGTCGACCCGCGCCCCTCACACGTACCGGATCAGCGGCATCGCAACCCCCCGGGGGCGGGCCGAACTCCGGCAGCAGCGCTCGCTGTTCTTCTCCGCGGCGGAGGCCCAGCGGCTCGCGGACCGCGCGGGCCGGGTCAGCGCGATCGGCGTCCTGCCCGAGCCCGGTACGGACACCGGCACGCTGAAGGAGCAGGTCACGACGGCCCTCAAGGCCACCACAGCCCAGGTCGCGACGGGCGACGGACGCGGACCGGTCGAATTCCTCGACGCTGCGGGGGCCCGCGTCAAGCTGGTCTCGATGGGCGGAGCCATGGGCGGCACCTCGCTGCTGGTCGCCGTGCTCGTCGTGGTCGGGACGTTCGCCCTCTCCATCCAGCAACGCCACCGCGAGCTGGCCCTGCTCCGTACCATCGCCGCCACCTCGCGGCAGGTCCGCCGGCTGCTCGGCCGGGAGGCCCTGGTCGTCGGGGCCTTCGCCGGGGTCCTCGGCGCAGTCGCCGGGCTGCCGCTCGCCGCCTGGCTGCACGACCGGTTCACCGGCATGGGCGTGATCCCGCCGACCCTGGAACGTACGGCCGGGATCCTCCCCGCCTGCGCCGCCGTCGCCGTCACCCTGCTCGGCGCCTGGGCCGCCGCCCGGATCTCCGGCCGCCGGATCGCCGGTCTGCGTCCGGCCGAGGCGATGGCCGAGTCCGCGGTCGAGCGCCGCGGCCCGGCCCGGGGACGCGTCCTCGCGGGGCTGCTCCTGCTCGCCGGCGGCGGTGCGCTGGCCGGTGTCCTGAGCGTGCTGCACACCGAGGCCGCCTCGACCCCCGTGACCTTCCTGGCCGTGGTGGTGCTGGCCACGGCTGTGTCGCTACTGGGGCCCCTCCTTGTGCGGGCCGCCGCCTTCCTGATGGCGGGTGTGCTCCGACGGACGGGTCCCATGAGCACCCTTGCCACCGCGAACGTCCGGGGAAACTCCACCCGGATGGCCTCCGTCGTCACGCCGCTCACCCTGCTCATCGGAATGACCTGCACGGTCTTCTTCCTCCAGCCGACCGTCGGCGACGCCGCGCGCGCCCAGGCCGGGGAAGGCACTCGCGCCACCTGGGTGCTCGGCGCGCAGGGGCCGGGCGTTCCGTCGGCGGCGACGGACGCGGTCCGCGCGACGCCCGGGGTCACCGCCGCCACGGAGGTCGTACGCACCACCGTGCGGGTGGGTCTTGAGAAGTACGCCGCACAGGGCGTCACCGGTCCGGGGCTCACCCGCACCTGGGACCCGGGCGTGACGAGCGGTTCCCTCGCCACGTTCGCCACGAACGAGCGGGCCGCCGCGATCAGTGAACTGGCCGCCGACCGGCTCGGGCTGCACGTCGGCAGCGAACTCGCCCTGCACCTCGGGGACGGCACCCCCACCACCCTCACCGTCGCCGCCGTCTACCACCGGGGTCTCGGCTTCGGGGACCTCACTCTGCCGCACGACCTGCTCACCCGGCACATGGACAACCCCCTCGCCGCGACGGTCCTGGTGGCCGGGGACGCGTCCGGGGCCGAACTGTCCGCCGCCGTGGAGAAGTTCCCCGGCGTCGAGGTCGTCGAACCCGCGGTTGCCGACCGGCTCCAGGCCGACCGGGGCCAGGAGAACGGCGAGGTCAACCTCCTTGCCATGGGGCTGGTTCTCGCCTTCACCGCCATCGCCGTCGTCAACACGCTGGCCATGTCGGTGTCGGAGCGCTTCAGGGAGTTCGCGCTCCTGCGCCTCGCCGGCGCCACGCGCCGTCAGGTGCTGCGGATGCTCCGTACCGAGACCCTGTCGGTCCTGGTGATCTCCGCCGCCCTCGGAACCGGTATCGCACTCGCCGTACTGACGGCGTTCAGCCTCGGCATGACGGGGAGCGCGGCGCCCGGTGTCCTGCCACTGGTGTACGGGGCCGTGGTCGGCGCCGCCGCGCTGCTCGCCCTGGTGGCGACGGCACTGCCCGGCCGGTTCGCGCTGCGGACCCGTCCGGTGGAGGTGGCCGCGGGCCGGTGACGAGGACGACATGAGGGGGCGGCCCGGGCCGCCCCCTCACCTCACGTATCGACCGGAAGGCCCGCCGCGCGCCACGCCTGGAAGCCGCCCACCAGGTCCGTCGCCCGGTACAGGCCGAGCCGGTGCAGCGACTCGGCCGCCAGGCTCGACGCGTAACCCTCGTTGCAGATCACCACCACCCGCAGGCCGTGGTCCACCGCCTCCGGGACACGGTGGCTTCCCCGCGGGTCCAGCCGCCATTCCAGTTCGTTGCGCTCGATCACCAGCGCCCCCGGGATCAGCCCGTCCCGTTCGCGCAGCTCCGCGTAGCGGATGTCCACGAGCAGGGCGCCCTCGGAGGCCGCCGCTCGCGCCTCCTGCGGGCCGAGCCGTTCGTAACCGGCCCTGACCCGCTCCAGCAATTCATCGATCCCGAGGGGCCCGTCGCTCACTGCCAATCCTCCGGTCCCTCGGTCTGTTCCAGGCGGAGCACCGCGCCGGTGCGGCTGTAGCGGCGGATGCGCGGCAGCGGCGGGTAGTACGCGTGGACGGAGACGGCGTGCTCCGTGGGGGATTCGTTCAGCACCTCGTGGACGTGATGGCGGCCGAAGGCCCTGCCCCGGCCAGGGGTCAGTTCCCGGGTGCGGTCGATGTCCTCGGCCAGTTCCAGGGTCTTCCAGCCGTCGGTGGGCAGCCTGGCCGCGAGGGAGTGCTCCTTGAGCGTGCCGGCCGCGGTGAGGAAGGCGCCGACCGAGTCGGCGTGGTCGTGCCAGCCGGTGCCGGTACCCGGCGGCCAGCCGATCAGCCACGCCTCGCTGCCGCCGGGACCGTCGAGCCGGATCCAGGTTCGGCCCTCGGGGTCGAGGGGAAGGGAGGCGATGAGTGCGGCGTCCTCGGCGGTGCGGCGGACGAAGTCGAGCAGTTCCGCGGCGGTCGGAGCCGGAGCGGACGTGCGCGTGGGCACGGGGGCAGCGGGGAAGGGCGAGGCAGACATGGAGACCGTCCTGAGAGTTCGCGCGGACGCCCCGCCGTACGGCACAGCGCACGGCGAAGGCAGGTGAAGGCGATTCAGCAGGACGGGCGACACACGCAGCCCGCATAGCGGAGCAGGTCCATATGGACCCTCCGCCACAGGCGCACATCGGTGTCGGTCATGACCGGGAGTAGACCATGCGCGCCCGTGCGGGTCAATTGACGTCCGCGGTCCTGTCGGCACGCACCGAGGTCGTGGCCGCACCGCCGCGCGCCGCGTCCGCCGCCGCGAACAGTTCGGCCGGACGCACCCCGCCGAACGCCTCCACGAGATGGCCGTCCGGCCTGACCAGCAGGACCGTGTGCGCGGAGGCCCCCGGATAGCTCTCGGCCACCAGCAGTTCGGCCTTTACCGGAAGCCCCGCGACCGCCTCCGCCAGCCGGGGCATCACTCCGGCGCGCATCCAGTGGCGCCGGTCCCATACTCCGGTTCCGGGCGCCACCAGCACCACGAGGAGCTGCCCCTGCCCCAGCCGCTCCCGCAGCCGCACCGGGGTGCCGTCGGGCGCCGTGACCCGTACATCGGCCACCGGCGCACCGGGGGGCGTGCCCACCGAGGTGTGCGCCTCGCTGCGCGCGGGCGCAAGGGGGGACAGCGCGTAGGAAGGGGGCGCACCGAGGGGGCCGCAGCCCAGATGCCCGTCCATCAGCAGGGTGTCGTGCCCCCGTGCGCTCCCCGGTACGAGCGTCCGCAGCCCTCCGCCGCCCCGCAGTATCGGCAGCGACTGGTCGGCGGCGCGCAGCCGTGCGGCGACGGCGGCCCGGCGTTCGGCCTGGTAGCTGTCGAGGAGCGCGTCGGACGCCCCGTGATGCCAGGCCAGGGCCAGCTTCCAGGCCAGGTTCTCCGCGTCCCGCAGCCCTTCGTCGAGCCCTTGGGTTCCGAGGGCCCCCAGCAGATGGGCGGCGTCCCCGGCCAGGAAGGACCGCTTCACCCGCCACCGGCGGGCCAGCCGGTGGTGCAGCGTGTAGACCCCGGTGTCCAGCAGCTCGTACGGAGGTGTCTCGCCGCACCAGCCGGCCAGGGTGTCCCGGACCCGGGTGACGAGCGCGTCCGGCGTGACCAGCTCGCCGCGCGCGGGCAGCAGCCAGTCCAGCCGCCACACGTCGTCGGGCAGGGGCCTGGCGGTCACTTCGGCGCCGCCGGTGCGCCAGGGCGGCGACCGGTGCAGCACGGCCTCACCGGGCTGGGGCAGCTCGGCGCGCAGCGCGGCCACGGCGTGCCGTTCCACCGCCGTACGCCCGGGAAACCGGATGTCGAGGAGTTTGCGCACGGTGGACCGGGCCCCGTCGCAGCCGACCAGGTAACTCCCTCGCCACCAGGTCGATCCGGGCTCCCTGGTGTGCACGGTGACCCCGGCCGGGTCCTGCTCCAGGGTGTCGATCCGGCTGGGCCCTGCCATCTGCACCAGCTCCCGCGCGGCCACCGCATCCCGCAGACCCCGTACGAGCGCGTGCTGCGGTACGTGCACGGGAGCGGCGGGGACACCGCTGCCCGGGACCGGGTCCTCGCCGAGCGGCAGCTCGCGCACCAGCTGCCGGCGCCGTACCGAACGCCAGCCGGACCAGCGCAGCCCCTCGTCCCGCAGCGCCTTGCAGCCCAGCCGCTCCAGGAAGGCCGCGGTGTCCTCGCGCAGGACGACCGTGCGGGCGGGGCGGGTCTCGTCGCTGTCGGGGTCCTCGTCGAGCAGCACGGACGGCACACCCTGCGCGGCGAGGGCCAGCGAGAGCGCCAGGCCGACCGGCCCGGCACCGACGACGATCACCGGGTCCACGGCGCGTCCCCCGTCGAGAGGCTGGTGAAACGGAACGGAAGGTGCGCGGGCGTCGAAGGGGGTGCTGAGGCGTCGGGGACTCGGTGCGCGATCACAGAACGTATGCAACCTACTGCCGGTGCTTGCGTCAAGCGACGCCGGAACGCGGCGAGGGGCGGTGGCAGGTGTGCCACCGCCCCTCGCGGGCCTCGTGCGACGAGCCGTCAGGCGGCGCTTCCGTCGTCCGTCCTGAGCGACGGCGCACCGATCGTCTCCAGTTCGCCCCCCGGGCCGGTGCCCACGACCGCGCCCGTGCTCTTCTTGCCGCGCCGGAGCCACCGCTCAAGCCAGCTGGCGAAGGACGTCAGGGCGAAGTTCAGCGCCAGGTAGACCAACGCGACGATCGTGAAGCAGGCGATGGTGTTCGCCCCGTAGTTCGCGGACATCGGCCGTACCGAGGCCAGCAGCTCCGGGTAGCTGAGCACGGCGCCACCGAGTGCGGTGTCCTTCACGATCACCACGAGCTGGCTGACGATGGCCGGCAGCATGGCGGTGACCGCCTGCGGCAGCAGCACGAAGACCATCGTCTGGCCCTTGCGCATGCCGATCGCCTTGGCCGCGTCCGTCTGCCCGCGCGGGAGCGTCAGGATGCCGGCCCGCACGATCTCGGCGAGCACCGAGGCGTTGTAGAGCACCAGACCCGTCACCACGGCGTACAGCAGACGCGTGTCCGGTTCGAGGCCGGTGTACTCGGAGTACATCGCGTTGGCGATGATCATCAGGAGCAGCACGGGAATGGCGCGGAAGAACTCCACGACCACCCCGCCCGGAACGCGCACCCAGCGGTGGTCCGAGAGCCGGCCGATCCCGAAGAGCGCGCCCAGCGGCAGCGCGATGAGCAGCGAGAAGAACGCCGCCTTGATCGTGTTCTGGAAGCCCGGCCAGATGTACGTCTCCCACGCCTGGGTGTTGGCGAAGAACGGCTTCCACTTGACCCAGTCGAGCTGGTGCTTCTCGGCGAGGCCGTCGTACACCCACCACACCACCGCTGCGGCGGCCAGTACGAAGAGAACGGTGTACAGGATGTTGCGCCGCTTGGCGCGGGGCCCCTGCGCGTCGTAGAGGACGGAACTCATCGCTTCACCGCCACCTTCTTGGCGACCCAGCCGAGGATGAGACCGGTCGGGAGGGTCAGGATGATGAAGCCGAGGACGAACACACCGGAGATCAGCAGCAGCTGGGCCTCGTTCTCGACCATTTCCTTCATCAGGTACGAGGCTTCCGCGACTCCGATCGCCGCCGCGACGGTGGTGTTCTTCGTCAGTGCGATGAGCACGTTGGACAGCGGGTTGACCACCGACCGGAACGCCTGCGGGAGCACGATCAGCCGCAGCACCTGGCCGAAGCTCAGCCCGAGTGCCCGAGCCGCCTCTGCCTGGCCGACCGGCACCGTGTTGATGCCCGAACGCAGGGCCTCGCACACGAACGACGCGGTGTAGACGGTGAAGGCGAGCACCGCGAGCCGGAAGTTGATGACCTTGAAGTCGCCGCCGCCCCCGAGCGTGACCTGAAGGGTCTGGAAGAGGCCCAGCGAGGCGAAGACGATGATCACGGTCAGCGGAATGTTCCGGACCACGTTCACATAAACGGTCGCGAAACCGCGCATCAGGGGGACCGGGCTGACCCTCATGCCGGCCAGCAGCGTTCCCCATATGAGGGAGCCGAGGGCGGAGAACACGGTGAGCTTCACCGTGACCCAGAAGGCCCCCAGCAGGTCATAACCATCAAGAAAGTCGAACACGATCTCCCGTGCTTCCACGTGTAGGAGGGCGCGGCGCGCCGCCGTTCAGCGGCGGCGCGCCCGGTCAGCCCTGCTTCACTTGACGACGTTGCCGATCTTCGGGGCGGCCTCGTTCTTGTAACCGGCCGGACCGAAGTTGGTCTCGACCGCCTTGTCCCACGAACCGTCCTTGACCATCTTGGTCAGCGCGTCGTTGATCTTCTTCTTGAGGTCGGCGTCGCCCTTCTTCAGGCCGATGCCGTAGTTCTCGTTGGTCATCTTGAAGCCGGCCAGCTTGAACTTGCCCTTGTTGACCTCCTGCGAGGCGTAACCGGCCAGGATGCTGTCGTCCGTGGTCAGCGCGTCCACGGCCTTGTTCTCGAGGCCGGTCAGGCACTCCGAGTAGCCGCCGTATTCCAGCAGCTGCGCCTTCGGGGCGAGCTTGTCGTGGACGTTCTGCGCCGAGGTCGAGCCGGTGACCGAGCAGAGCTTCTTGTTGTTCAGGTCCTCGGGCTTCTTGATCGAGTCGTCGTCCGCGCGGACCAGGATGTCCTGGTGGGCCAGCAGGTACGGACCGGCGAAGTCGACCTTCTGCAGGCGCTCGTCGTTGATCGAGTAGGAGGCGGCGATGAACTTGACGTCACCCCGCGAGATCGCCGTCTCGCGGTCGGCGCTCTTCGTCTCCTTGAACTCGATGTCCTTGGCGTCGTAGCCGAGCTCCTTGGCGACATACGTGGCGACGTCGACGTCGAAGCCGGTGTACTTGCCGTCCGGGGTCTTCAGGCCGATACCCGGCTGGTCGATCTTGATGCCGATGGTGATCTTCTTGCCGCCGCCCGAACCGGCCGAGTCGTCCTTGTCGTCGGAACCGCAGGCGGTGGCGGTGAGGGCGAGAGCGAGCACGGCGGCCGAGGCGGCGGTGACCTTACGAAGCTGCATGGTGGAATTCCCTAGAGTTGACGCGTAGTGAGTGATCAGCAGATACGGGAGCCGGTACTGCTACTGCGGGCTCCGTTCAGTGGTGAAGGATCTTCGACAGGAAGTCCTTGGCCCGGTCACTGCGCGGGTTGCTGAAGAACTGGTCGGGCGTGGCCTCTTCGACGATCTTCCCGTCCGCCATGAAGACGACCCGGTTCGCCGCGGAGCGCGCGAAGCCCATCTCGTGGGTGACGACGACCATGGTCATGCCCTCGCGGGCGAGCTGCTGCATGACCTCAAGGACCTCGTTGATCATCTCCGGGTCGAGCGCGGAGGTCGGCTCGTCGAAGAGCATGACCTTCGGGTCCATCGCCAGGGCCCGGGCGATCGCCACGCGCTGCTGCTGGCCGCCGGAGAGCTGGGAGGGGTACTTGTCGGCCTGGGTCCCGACGCCCACCCGGTCGAGCAGCGCACGCGCCTTGTCCTCGGCAGCCTTCTTGTCCGTCTTGCGGACCTTCAGCTGGCCGAGCATCACGTTTTCCAGGACCGTCTTGTGGGCGAAGAGGTTGAACGACTGGAAGACCATGCCGACATCGGCACGCAGCCGAGCCAGTTCCTTGCCCTCCGCGGGCAGCGGCTTCCCGTCGATCGTGATCGCGCCCGAATCGATCGTCTCCAAGCGGTTGATCGTGCGGCACAGCGTGGACTTACCGGACCCGGACGGCCCGATGACGACCACGACCTCGCCGCGGGCGATCGTCAGGTCGATGTCCTGGAGCACATGCAGCGCGCCGAAGTGCTTGTTGACGTTGCTCAGCACAACCAGATCGCCGGCGGGCGCGGGTGCAGCGTCCTCGGCGCCCTTGGTCACTGAAACTCCGCTCATCGGCTTCTTGCTCCGTCCTCCTCGGTTGGGAAGGACCCTAGTGACGCAGTGCTACGAACGTCATTACATCTGAGCGGAAATTGAGCATAACGATCCGGCGGCAACCGGACACTCCGCGTGAACGGGACGTCACGCCGGTCGTTCCGGCCATACCGGGTGCATAACGGAAACCCGGATACAACGGGCAGGCCCTTGACTGTCCACCGCGCATCGGCGTGGATTCCCTGGTACACCCCTACGTGAAACACCCCGGAACGGGGAAGTGACCGGGGGCGTACGCGACCGTACGGACCGACCGCCGACACGCCGCTGCCAGAGGGGGGCCATGAGACTGCTGCTCGTCGAGGACGACAACCATGTCGCCGCCGCCCTGTCCGCGATCCTCGCCCGGCACGGCTTCCAGGTGGTCCACGCCCGCAGTGGCGACGAGGCCCTCCAGGCGCTCCTGCCCACCGACACCGAGCCCTTCGGCGTCGTGCTCCTCGACCTCGGCCTTCCCGACCAGGACGGTTACGAGGTGTGCGGCAAGATCCGCAAGCGCAGTTCCGTGCCGGTGATCATGGTCACCGCCCGTGCCGACGTACGCTCCCGCATCCACGGGCTCAACCTCGGTGCCGACGACTACGTGACCAAGCCCTACGACACCGGGGAGCTACTGGCCCGCATCCACGCCGTCAGCCGGCGGAAGGCGAGCAATGAGGACACCGTGTCCACGCCCGTCGCGGCGCTGCGCCTGGGGCACGTCAGCATCGAGCTGCCCACCCGCCGGGTCAGCGTGGACGGGACGGAAGTGCAGCTCACCCGCAAGGAGTTCGACCTGCTCGCGCTGCTCGCCCAGCGGCCCGGTGTGGTCTTCCGCCGCGAACAGATCATCAGCGAGGTGTGGCGCACCAGCTGGGAGGGAACGGGCCGCACGCTGGAGGTGCACGTCGCCTCGCTCCGTTCCAAGCTGCGGCTGCCCGCCCTGATCGAGACGGTGCGCGGGGTCGGCTACCGCCTCGTCTCCCCGCCCGCGTAAAGGCGTACGTCCCCGGTGCGTACCCGGCTGCTCCCGCTGCTCATCATCCTGATGGCGAGTGTCCTGCTCGCCCTCGGCTTCCCGCTCGCCGTCAGCGTGGCCGCCGCCGAACAGCAGCGCGTCGTGATCGACCGCATCGACGACACGGCACGCTTCGCCGCACTCGCCCAGTTCATCACCGAGCGCACCCGCGGCTACGACGAACGGCGCCGTACCCTCCAGACCGAGCTGGAAACGTACGACTCGGTGTACGGGATCCGCGCCGGTGTCTTCTACCGCGACGACTCCGCCATGGCGAAGGCCCCGGCCGCCTGGCGGCTGCCCGTCGAGGGGGAGGGGCGCGCCGCGTTCAGCGAGGCGTTGCTCGGCCGCCGCAGCCACGACCCGCCCCAGGTCTGGCCCTGGCAGAACGGCCGGGTGGTCGTCGCCTCGCCCGTCGTACGCGACGGCGACGTCATCGCCGTCGTCGTCATCGACTCGCCCACCGGCCAGATGCGCGGTGACACGATCCGTGGCTGGCTGCTGATCGCGGCGGGCGAGGCGGTCGCGATGCTGGTCGCCGTCGGCGCCGCGATCCGGCTCACCGGCTGGGTCCTGCTGCCGGTCAAGACCCTGGACGCCGCGGCCCACGACATCGCCAGTGGCCGGATGCGCTCCCGGGTCGCCGCCTCCGGCGGCCCTCCGGAACTGAGGCGGCTGGCCCGCTCGTTCAACGAGATGGCCGACAACGTCGAGGACGTGCTGGAGCAGCAGCGCGCCTTCGTGGCCGACGCCTCCCACCAGCTGCGCAACCCGCTGGCCGCCCTGCTCCTGCGCATCGAACTGCTCGCTCTCGAACTGCCCCAGGGCAACGAGGAGATCGCTTCCGTGCGCACCGAGGGCCGCCGCCTCGGCCAGGTCCTGGACGACCTCCTCGACCTCGCGCTCGCCGAGCACGCCGAGAGCGACCTCCAGCTCACCGACATCGGCGCCCTCACCGCCGAACGGGTCGCGTCCTGGCGGCCGGTGGCCGAGGAGAAGGGCGTACGGCTCCGAGCCGACGGGCCGCCCGCCGTCACCGCCTGGGCGGACCCCATAGCCCTGTCCAGCGCACTCGACGCCATCATCGACAACGCCCTCAAATTCACGCCCGCCGACGAAGAGGTCCGCGTCACGGTCGCCTCCGGGAGCCAGGACGTCACGGTCGTCGTCGCGGACGGCGGCCCCGGCCTCACCGACCAGGAGCTGGAACGCGTCGGCGACCGCTTCTGGCGCAGCTCCCAGCACCAGAACGTCCAGGGCTCGGGCCTCGGCCTCTCCATCTCCCAGGCGCTCCTGGCGGCGGGCGGCGGCTCGCTCTCGTACGCGCGCAAGGAACCGTACGGGCTGAGCGTGACGGTCTCCGTGCCGCGCCACGACCCCAAGGGCTGAGGAGCGCGTCCGCGCTTCCGCAGCCGCCCCGCCCGGCCGGGGAAGGCGCTACGGCTTGACCGAGCGGTAGTAGCGCTTCGCCCCTTCGTGCAGCGGGAGCGGATCGGTGTAGATGGCCGTCCGCAGGTCCACCAGCTGCGCCGCGTGCACCTCGCGCCCGATGCGGTCGCGGCTGTCGATCACGGTCCTGGTGAACGCCTCGGTCATCGCCGCGTCCGTGCGGTCCGTCGTGACCAGCACATTGGAGACCGCCACTGTGGGCACCGCCTGGCCCTGCTGAGCGTCGCGGTACGCGTCGGCGGGCATCACGGCCGACCGGTAGTAACGGGTGGGGCCGCCCGCCGCCTGGAGCTGCTTGATCAGCGGCTCCTCCAGCGGGACCAGCCGGATGGGGAACCGCTCCGACAGATCCGTCACCGCCGTCGTGGGCAGCCCGCCCGACCAGAAGAACGCGTCGAGCTTTCCCTCCTCCAGGAGCTTCGGCATCGTGTCGATGCCCACCGGCAACGGCGTCACATCATGGACCGGGTCGAGACCGGCGGCCGTCATCAGCCGGTCCGCGACCAGCTTCACCCCGGACCCCGGCTGCCCCACCGCGACCTTACGGCCGCGCAGATCGGCCACGCTGGCGATGTCCGAGTCCCGCTTCACGACCAGCTGTATGTAGTCGTCGTACAGCCGGACGCAGCCGCGCAGCCGCTCGTAGCCTGGCTTGCGGGCGCGCAGGTAGGTGGCGACGGCATCGGTGGTGGCGATGGTGAAGTCCGCCTCGCCCGCCGCGACCCGGGCCAGGTTCTGCTGCGAGCCCTCGCTCGTCTGGAGATTTATCGACACATCGGGCAGATCCTTGGCCAGGGCTCCCTTCAGCCGCACCCCGTAGCGCTGGTAGACGCCGCTGCGCACCCCCGTACTGAACGACAGGGTGCCGGTGGGTGCCGGGTCGCCGAGCGGGAGCAGCCACCAGAGCAGCAGCCCGAGCACGACGGCGAGGGCGGCGCCCGCCCGCAGGGAGCGACGCCGGCCGATTCGGGAGAGGGCCGGGAGCATGGCGGCGATCCTGCCAGGTCATTCCCGGCCGTGGCCAGGGGCGTCGTCGGATCGTCCGCCCGAGACGGAGAGGGCCCGGACACCACCTACCCTTGTCACATGAGCAGCGGCAACCGGAGCGAAGCAGTGGACGTCAGAAAAAGCTATGAGGTGCGCACCTACGGGTGCCAGATGAACGTCCACGACTCCGAGCGCTTGTCGGGGCTCCTGGAGGACGCCGGTTACGTGCGCGCGCCCGAGGGTTCCGACGGCGACGCCGACGTCGTCGTCTTCAACACCTGCGCGGTCCGCGAGAACGCCGACAACAAGCTCTACGGCAACCTCGGCCGGCTCGCCCCGATGAAGACCAAGCGCCCCGGCATGCAGATCGCCGTCGGCGGCTGCCTCGCCCAGAAGGACCGCGACACCATCGTCCAGCGGGCCCCCTGGGTCGACGTGGTCTTCGGCACGCACAACATCGGCAAGCTGCCCGTGCTCCTGGAACGCGCCCGCGTCCAGGAGGAGGCGCAGGTCGAGATCGCCGAATCCCTGGAGGCCTTCCCCTCCACGCTGCCCACCCGCCGCGAGTCCGCGTACGCCGCGTGGGTCTCCATCTCCGTGGGCTGCAACAACACCTGCACCTTCTGCATCGTTCCGGCCCTGCGCGGGAAGGAGAAGGACCGCCGCACCGGCGACATCCTCGCCGAGATCGAGGCCCTGGTCGCCGAGGGCGTCTCCGAGATCACCCTGCTCGGCCAGAACGTCAACGCGTACGGCTCCGACATCGGCGACCGTGAGGCGTTCTCCAAGCTGCTGCGCGCCTGCGGGAAGATCGAGGGCCTGGAGCGCGTCCGCTTCACCTCGCCGCACCCGCGCGACTTCACCGACGACGTCATCGCCGCCATGGCCGAGACGCCCAACGTGATGCCGCAGCTGCACATGCCGATGCAGTCCGGTTCGGACCGGGTCCTCAAGGCGATGCGCCGTTCCTACCGGCAGGAACGCTTCCTCGGGATCATCGAGAAGGTACGGGCCGCGATGCCCGACGCCGCGATCTCCACCGACATCATCGTCGGCTTCCCCGGCGAGACCGAGGAGGACTTCGAGCAGACCATGCACGCGGTCCGCGAGGCGCGCTTCGCGAACGCCTTCACCTTCCAGTACTCCAAGCGGCCCGGCACCCCCGCCGCCGACATGGAGGGGCAGATCCCGAAGGAGGTCGTCCAGGAGCGCTACATGCGCCTGTCCGCCCTCCAGGAGGACATCTCCTGGGAGGAGAACAAGAAGCAGGTCGGCCGCACCCTGGAGGTCATGGTCGCCGAGGGTGAGGGCCGCAAGGACGGCGCCACCCACCGGCTCTCCGGCCGCGCCCCCGACAACCGCCTGGTCCACTTCACCAAGCCCGACCAGGATGTCCGCCCCGGTGACGTGGTGACCGTCGAGATCACCTACGCCGCCCCGCACCACCTGCTCGCCGAAGGCACCCCGGTCGCCGTGCGCAGGACCCGCTCGGGTGACGCCTGGGAGAAGCGGAACGCCGCCCCGGCCGCCAAGCCGGCCGGCGTCATGCTCGGCCTGCCCGGCATCGGCGCCCCGGCACCCCTGCCCGCGAGCGCGGCCCCGGGCTGCGGTTGCGACTGAGGTAAGCGGGAGGGGCCGCCCGGGCCGGAAGCACTGGTTCGGGCGGGCCGCCCGGTCAGCCCGGGGGAGGAGCCGCAGTACGCTGCCGACCATGCTTGTCGCCGCCGCTGTCTGCCCCTGTCCGCCGCTGCTCGTCCCCGACGTGGCCGCCGGTGCCGCACCCGAGCTGGACGACGCCAGGAGGGCGTGCACCGACGCCCTGGGCGTCCTCGCCGCCTCCCGGCCCGACCTGCTCGTGGTGATCGGCCCGGCCGAGCCCGCCGGGCGCGGCGCCCACCCCGAAGGGGCCCTCGGCGGTTTCCGGGAGTTCGGCGTCGATCTGGAGGTTCGGCTCGGCCGGGACCGGGGAACACCCGACGGCCGTCCCCTCCCGCCCTCGCTCGCGGTGGGTGCTTGGCTCCTCGCCCGTACGGGATGGGCCGGCGCCCCCGTGGAGGGCCTGGGCGTGGGCGACCCGCTGGAGACCGCACGCTGCACGGAGACCGGGCGGGAGCTCGCCGGCCGGGCGGACCGGGTCGCGCTGCTGGTGATGGGCGACGGCAGCGCCCGCCGCACCGTGAAGGCGCCGGGCTATCTGGACGAGCGCGCGGCAGCGTTCGACGCGGAGGCCGCGCGGGCCCTGGGCGCCGCCGACCCGGAGGCACTGACCGCGCTGGACGAGGCGCTCGCGTACGAGCTCAAGGCGGCGGGGCGTGCGCCCTGGCAGGTGCTGGCGGGGGCGGGGGAGGGAGCCGGTCTGGCCGGCCGGCTGCTGTACGAGGACGCGCCGTACGGCGTGGGCTACCTGGTCGCCACCTGGTCCTGACGCCCGAGGGACACGCCGAGGGCCCCGGAGCGGTCGCCGCTCCGGGGCCCTCCACGCGTTCCGCCGTCAGGCTGCGGGCGGGGGCGGCGGCGTCGTGCCGCCGTCCTTGTTCGCCAGCTTGTCCACCGCGTCCTTGGCCTTCTGCCGGCCCGTCACGATCTTGTCGCTGTACTTGCCCTTGGTCTTCTCGTCCACCGTCCGGGCGGCCTTCTCGAGCCCTTGGTCGATCTTGTCCCCGTGCTGCTGCGCGAGGTCGCTGACCTTCTCCTTCGCCGGGGCCAGCTTCGCCTTCACACTGTCCATGAAGCCCATCGGGCACCTTCTCCGCTCGGAAACTGTGAGAAATAACCCATATGTACAACCACTGTACGGGGAAGACCGCACTGTCGCGTCACCTTCCCCGCCCGGGCTTCCCTCATTCGGGATACATGGCGCAGGTTTGAGGGAGACTGAGCCGGTGACAAGCTCAGCTCCCGCACCTCGGGTCATCACCGTCGTCGGTCCCACCGCAGCAGGAAAGTCCGACCTGGGGGTGTACCTCGCCCAGCAGCTCGGCGGCGAAGTGATCAACGCCGACTCCATGCAGCTCTACCGGGGGATGGACATCGGCACCGCCAAGCTGACGCTCGCCGAGCGCGCCGCCGTACCGCACCGGCTGCTGGACATCTGGGACGTCACCGAGACCGCCAGCGTCGCCGAGTACCAGCGCCTCGCCCGGGGCGAGATCGACCGGCTCCTCGCCGAGGACCGCACCCCGATCCTGGTCGGCGGCTCCGGCCTGTACGTGAAGGGCGCGATCGACGCCCTGGAGTTCCCCGGGACGGACCCCGGCGTCCGGGCCGCCCTGGAGGCCGAGCTGGACGAGCACGGCTCCGGAGCACTGCACGCCCGGCTCGCCGCCGCCGACCCCGAGGCCGGCCGCGCGATCCTCCCGAGCAACGGCCGGCGCATCGTCCGGGCCCTGGAGGTCATCGAGATCACCGGCAAGCCGTTCACCGCCAACCTTCCCGGCGACGACGCGGTCTACGACGCCGTCCAGATCGGCGTCGACGTGGAGCGCCCCGAGCTCGACGAGCGCATCGCCCTGCGCGTCGACCGCATGTGGGACGCGGGACTCGTGGACGAGGTGCGCGCCCTGGAGGCGCAGGGGCTGCGCGAGGGACGCACCGCCTCGCGGGCCCTCGGCTACCAGCAGGTCCTCTCCGCGCTCGCCGGCGAGTGCACCGAGGATCAGGCGCGCGCCGAGACCGTGCGCGCCACCAAACGCTTCGCGCGCCGTCAGGACTCCTGGTTCCGCCGCGACCCGCGCGTCCAATGGCTCAGCGGTGCCGCGGAGCACCTCGGGGAACTCCCCAGCCGGGCGCTGGCGTTGGTCGAACGGGCGGTTACAGCCTGATCACGTGATGGCATCGGGACGCTCCGCCCGTCATTTCGGCGACCGCGGCCGTGCCATCATCGAGCATCGATCGACTGGAGTCCGAGTTGGGAGGGCGCGTGGCGATGGAGGCCGGCCCTCGCGACACGGAACAAGACGCACCGGGTGCCGGGCGTGAGGCGGACAGCCTCAGCCCGGACGGGCCCGACGAGCTCGACGTGACCCCCGAGGTCGAGGTCGAGCTGCGGCCCGCCCGACGGCTGCGCATCTGGCAGCTCGCGCCCATCGTCATGCTCGCCGCGGTGGGCTCGCTGATGTTCGCCTTCCCGCTGGCCTTCGAGTTCGGCGACGGCGGCGCGGTCGTCGCCATGCTGGGCCTCCTGATCAGCTGCTGCGCCGCCGGATGGTCCATGATGGCCGCCCGCCGCGTCGGCTACGCCTGGCCCGGACTGCCCTCCAGGGGCTCGTCGCAGCGCGCGGACTGGCGCGTGATCGCGCTCTACGCCGGGGTCTGCGCCGTGCTCGTCGCGCTCGCCGTCTGGCGCGTGGCCCGGCTGCGCTGACCGGCCGGGAGCCGGACGGCCGGAAGCGGTGTCCGGGCCCCTGTCCGCGCGGCGGACCGTTTTCCGGCCGTGGGCGCCGCCTCGTACAGTTGTCCCGTGACCACCTCGCAGATCGCCTTCCTCAAGGGCCACGGCACCGAGAACGACTTCGTGATCGTTCCCGACCCGGAGAACGCCCTCGACCTGCCCGCCTCCGTCGTCGCCCGGCTCTGCGACCGCCGCGCGGGCATCGGTGGCGACGGGCTGCTGCACGTCGTGCGCTCCGGCGCGCACCCGGAGGCGAAGGCGATGGCCGAGGACGCCGAGTGGTTCATGGACTACCGCAACTCCGACGGCTCGGTCGCCGAGATGTGCGGCAACGGCGTGCGCGTCTTCGCCCGCTACCTCCAGCGCGCCGGCCTGGTCGAGGCGGGCGACCTCGCGGTCGCGACCCGGGGCGGCGTGAAGAAGGTGCACCTCGCCAAGAACGGCGACGTCACCGTCTCCATGGGGCGCGCCCTCCTCCCCGCCGACGGCGTCACCGTCACCGTCGGCGACCGGGCCTGGGAAGCCCGCAACGTCAACATGGGCAACCCTCACGCGGTCGCGTTCGTGGACGATCTGGCCCACGCCGGCGATCTGCTCACCGAGCCCTCCTTCGCCCCGGCCGCCGTCTACACCGAGGGCGTCAACATCGAGTTCGTCGTGGACCGGGGTCCCCGCCACGTCGCCATGCGCGTCCACGAGCGCGGCTCCGGCGAGACCCGCTCCTGCGGCACCGGCGCCTGCGCGGTGGCCGTCGCGGCCGCCCGCCGGGACCAGGCCGACCCCGCGAGGACCGGCGAGCCCGTCACGTACACCGTCGACCTCCCCGGCGGCAGCCTGGCCATCACTGAGCACCCGGACGGCGGGATCGACATGACCGGACCGGCCGTCATCGTCGCCGAGGGCATGATCGATCCGGCCTGGCTCGAAACGCCGAACGAGTAACGCTTCGCTCGAATGGGTGATCCGTTTCACGCTGGGCGAGAGCGGGACTCCGCCACGTGGTGGGCTCGGTAGCATCAAGCACCGGCCGGGAGGCGCGCCGCGTTTCCCCACCGCCGGTCGACGTCGCCGGAGGTGCCCCCATGAGTGCAGAGGCCACCAGCCCAGGTGCTCCCATCCGCAGGCGGGGCCGTCCCCGGATCGACCTCCGCAGGCTCGGCAGGGCCGCGCTCTTCGGCCCGGTCTCCCGCGACCGGCTGCCCGACGCCATCGCGCATGTCGCCGAGGCGCACCGGGCCCACCATCCCGACGCCGACCTCTCGGTCCTGCAACGCGCCTACGTACTGGCCGAGAGCTCGCACCGGGGGCAGATGCGCAAGAGCGGCGAGCCCTACATCACCCATCCGCTCGCCGTCACCCTCATCCTGGCCGAGCTGGGCGCCGAGACGACCACGCTGACCGCCTCCCTGCTCCACGACACCGTCGAGGACACCGAGGTGACCCTCGACCAGGTGCGGGAAGAGTTCGGCGAGGAGGTCTGCTACCTCGTGGACGGCGTCACCAAACTCGAAAAGGTCGACTACGGGGCCGCTGCCGAACCCGAGACCTTCCGCAAGATGCTGGTTGCCACCGGCGACGACGTCCGCGTCATGTCGATCAAGCTCGCCGACCGGCTGCACAACATGCGCACCCTCGGTGTGATGCGGCCCGAGAAGCAGGCCAGGATCGCCAAGGTCACCCGCGACGTGCTGATCCCCCTGGCCGAACGGCTCGGCGTCCAGGCGCTCAAGACCGAACTGGAAGACCTGGTCTTCGCCATCCTCCACCCCGAGGAGTACGCCCGCACCGACGCGCTGATCACCGAGGCGGCCGACGGTCCCGACCCCCTCGGCGCCATGGCGGGCAACGTGGCCTCGGTGCTGCGGGAGGCCGGCATCTCCGCGGAGGTCCTGGTCAGACCCCGCCACTTCGTCTCCGTCCACCGCGTCCGGATCAAACGCGGCGAACTGCGCGGCAGCGACTTCGGGCGGGTCCTGGTCCTCGTCGGTGAGGACGCCGACTGCTACGCCGTCCTCGGCGAGCTGCACACCTGCTTCACACCGGTGATCTCCGAGTTCAAGGACTTCATCGCCGCCCCCAAGTTCAACCTGTACCAGTCGCTGCACACCGCGGTGGTGGGCCCGGACGGCGAGGTGGCCGAGGTCCTCATCCGCACACACCGCATGCACAAGGTCGCCGAGGCCGGCGTCGTCGCCCTCGGCAATCCGTACGCCTCCGAGGGCGGCCCCCAGACCGCCGAGCCGGCCGACGACGGTGAACGCGCCGACCCCACCCGCCCAGGCTGGCTCTCCCGCCTCCTCCAGTGGCAGCAGTCCGCGCCCGACCCCGACACCTTCTGGACCACCCTGCGCGCCGACCTCGCGCAGGACCGCGAGATCACCGTCTTCCGCACGGACGGCGGCACGCTCGGCCTGCCCGCCGGCGCCAGCTGCGTCGACGCGGCCTACGCCCAGCACGGCGACGCCGCCCACGCCTGTATCGGGGCCCGGGTGAACGGCCGGCTGGCCACGCTGAGCACGGTGCTGAAGGACGGCGACACCGTGCAGCCGCTGCTGGCCGAGGACGCCGCCTCCGGCCCCTCGCCGGACTGGCTCGACCACGCGCGCACCCCCGCCGCCCGCATCGCCATCACCGGCTGGCTCGACGCCCACCCGCAGGCGGCGGAGGCCGGGCAGCCCGGTGTGCCGGCCGACCCCGACCCGCAGCCGGTCCCGCCCTCGCTGCCGCGGACCGCCCGCGCCCGCACCGCGACCGCCGTGGCCGAGCGGCCGGACGCCGCGGTACGGCTTGCCGGCTGCTGCACACCCGTGCCGCCCGACGAGGTCACCGGCTTCCCCGTACGCGGCGGCGCGGCCGTCACCGTTCACCGGCTGGAGTGCCCCGCCGTGGCCCGCATGGAGGCGGCCGGGCGGACGCCGGTCGTGGTGAGCTGGGGCGACGAGCAGGCGTGCCGGGTGACGCTGATCGCCGAATCGTTCGGCCGCCCCCGGCTGCTCGCCGACCTCACCGAGGCGATCGCCGGGGCCGACGCCGCGGTGATCTCCGCGACCGTGGAGCCCCCGAGCGAACAGCGCGTACGGCACACCTACACGCTGCGGCTCCCGGATGCGGCCGGTCTGCCCGCGCTGATGCGCGCGATGCGCGAGGTGCCCGGCGTGTACGACGTGAGCCGCGCCCAGCATCCGGCCGGGACGCTCTGAGGTCCGGGGCGCTCTGGGGTACCGGGCCTGTCAACCGCGTTCTCATTCGGGTGGCCCGGCGCGCGCCGCGCCCGTTCGGCGGGGCGGCGCTGATAGCCGTAGTCCATGCCGTTCCTCTCCCGGCGTTCGCGGGCCGCCCTGCTGGCCGCCGCGTCGACCGCCCTCGTCGCCGCCGCCCTGCCCGCCGACCCGGTGCCCCTCGGCATCGGCGACCCGCTCTTCCCGCACCTCGGCAACCCCGGGTACGACGTGCTCGCGTACGACATCGGCCTCACCTACAAGGGCCGCAACGACGAGCCGCTCGACGCCGTCACCACCATCGACGCACGGACGACCGAGCCACTGGACCGGATCAACCTCGACTTCACCCGGGGCGCCGTGCGCTCCGTCGCGGTCAACGGGCTGCGCGCCGGCTTCGAGACCGCGGGCGAGGACCTCGTCGTGCGGCCGGCGGGCCGCATCCCGGCCGGAGTGCCCCTGCGCATTACCGTCCGTCACACCAGCGACCCCACCGGCGAACAGGACAGCGGCGGCTGGGTGCGCACCGCCGACGGGCTCGCCATGGCCAACCAGGCGGACGCCGGACACCGGGTCTTCCCGGGCAACGACCACCCCGCCGACAAGGCGTACTTCACCTTCCACGTCACCGCGCCGAACGATCTGACCGTCGTCGCCAACGGCCTGTCCACCGGCCGCAGCCGCAACGGCGACAGCACCACCTGGACCTACCGCACCGAGCACCCCATGGCCACCGAACTGGCCCAGGTCAGCATCGGCGCCTCCACCGTGGTGCGGCGGACCGGCCCGCACGGACTGCCCGTGCGCGACGTCGTACCGACGGCCGACCGCGACCGGGTGGAAACCTGGCTCAAGAGGACCCCCGCCCAGCTGGAGTGGATGGAGCGGCAGGTCGGCCGCTACCCGTTCGAGAACTACGGAATCCTCGTCGCCGACACCGAGACCGGATTCGAGCTGGAGACCCAGACCCTGTCCCTCTTCGAGAAGCGCCTGTTCACCGATACGCGCTTCCCCGCGTGGTACGTCGAGTCGGTCATGGTCCACGAACTGGCCCACCAGTGGTTCGGTGACAGTGTCTCCCCGCAGTCCTGGTCCGACCTCTGGCTGAACGAGGGGCACGCCAGCTGGTACGAGGCGCGGTACACCGAGGACCACATGGACGCACCGCTGGAGGCACGTATGCGGAACGCCTATATCCGGTCGGACACCTGGCGCGCGGCCGGAGGACCGCCCGCCCGGCCCGCGCCCCCGAAGCCCGGCCAGAAGATCAGCCTGTTCCGGCCCGTCGTCTACGACGGCAGCGCGCTCGTCCTGTACGCGCTGCGCCAGGAGATCGGCCGGGACGCCTTCGGCCGGCTGGAACGGCTCTGGGTCCGCAAGCACCGCGACTCCAACGCGGCCACGGCCGACTTCGTCCGGCTCGCCTCGCAGGTGTCGGGGCGCGATCTGACCGCCTTCTTCGACGGCTGGCTGTACGGGACCAGAACACCGCCCATGCCGGGGCACCCGGACTGGCACAGCACCGCGCCGGCCGCTTCGTAAACCCGGGTGACGCCCCGCGTCCGGCCGTGCCACTATCGACGGGTCGCCGAGGCGGCCGGAGCGGAGGGATTTCCCTCGGGAATCTTCCGCACAGGTCACGCGTTGTGACTGATGCAACCACTCCTATCGACGTAAGGATCCAATGACCTCCTCTTCTTCCCTTCCCCAGGACGCGCGCAACGCGCAGAGTGCCACGGAGAACGCCACCGAGAGCCTCACCGAGGGCCTGCGGGCCGACGCCCTGATGGAAGAGGACGTCGCCTGGAGCTTCGAGATCGACGGAGAGCGGGACGGCGACCAGCTGGACCGCTCGGAGCGCGCCGCGCTGCGCCGTGTGGGCGGCCTCTCCACCGAGCTCGAGGACGTCACCGAAGTCGAGTACCGGCAGCTGCGCCTGGAGCGCGTGGTGCTCGTCGGTGTCTGGACCTCGGGCACTGTGCAGGACGCGGAGAATTCGCTCGCCGAGCTGGCGGCCCTCGCCGAGACGGCGGGCGCCCAGGTGCTCGACGCCGTCTTCCAACGCCGTGACAAGCCCGATCCGGCCACGTACATCGGTTCCGGCAAGGCGCTCGAACTGCGTGACCTCGTCGTGGAGACCGGGGCCGACACCGTCGTCTGTGACGGTGAGCTGTCCCCGGGCCAGCTGATCCACCTCGAAGACGTCGTCAAGGTCAAGGTGGTCGACCGGACCGCCCTGATCCTCGACATCTTCGCCCAGCACGCCAAGTCCCGAGAGGGCAAGGCGCAGGTCTCCCTGGCGCAGATGCAGTACATGCTGCCCAGGCTGCGCGGCTGGGGTCAGTCGCTGTCCCGGCAGATGGGCGGTGGCGGCACCAGCGGCGGTGGCGGCATGGCGACCCGTGGTCCCGGTGAGACCAAGATCGAGACCGACCGGCGCCGTATCCGCGAGAAGATGGCGAAGATGCGCCGGGAGATCGCGGAGATGAAGACCGGCCGTGACCTCAAGCGCCAGGAACGCCGGCGCAACAAGGTGCCCTCGGTCGCCATCGCCGGCTATACCAACGCCGGCAAGTCCTCGCTGCTCAACCGCCTGACCGGGGCGGGCGTGCTGGTGGAGAACGCCCTGTTCGCCACCCTCGACCCGACCGTGCGCCGGGCCGAGACGCCGAGCGGCCGGGTCTACACCCTCGCCGACACCGTCGGGTTCGTACGGCACCTGCCGCACCACCTGGTCGAGGCGTTCCGCTCCACCATGGAGGAGGTCGGCGACTCCGACCTCATCCTGCACGTGGTGGACGGCGCGCACCCGGTGCCGGAGGAGCAGCTCGCCGCGGTGCGCGAGGTGATCCGCGAGGTCGGCGCGACGGACGTGCCCGAGATCGTCGTGATCAACAAGGCGGACGCGGCGGACCCGCTGGTCCTCCAGCGCCTCCTGCGCAACGAGAAGCACGCCATCGCGGTCTCCGCCCGCACCGGAGCCGGCATCGACGAGCTGCTCGCGCTGATCGACAGCGAGCTGCCCCGTCCGTCGGTCGCGGTCGAGGCACTGGTGCCGTACACCCAGGGCGGACTCGTCTCCCGGGTGCACGCCGAGGGCGAAGTGGTCTCCGAGGAGCACACCTCGGAGGGCACGCTGATCAAGGCACGGGTCAACGAGGAGCTGGCCGCGGAGCTCGCCACGTTCATCCCCGCCGTGCACTGAGCCGCTCAGCACCCGGAACAATCGGAAGGCCCGGCCCCTCGTGAGGGGTCGGGCCTTCCGGCCTTCGTACGGGCGGCTCCGCTACTGGGCGCCGTACTTCTCGCTCATCATCGTGAAGATCTGCTCGGCGCCCTCGCCGAGGTGCGGTCCGGCCAGCCAGCCCGACGTGACCGGGCCGATCGACGTGTTGGAGACCAGTGCGAGCTTCCCGTCACTGCCCTCGCTGAACCATCCGCCACCGGACGAACCGCCGGTCATCGAGCAGCCGATGCGGTACATCGTGGGCGTGGCCGGGCTGATCGAGAGCCGGCCGGGGCGGTCGATGCACTTGTGCATGATCAGGCCGTCGTACGGCGGGGCCGCCGGATAGCCCCAGGCACCCATCGCGCTGATCCGCGCGACCTCGGGGGCGTCGAAGTTCACCGCAAGGGCATTGCCCACGGTCTCTTCGAGGGACTTGGTTCCGTGCTCCGGCTTCACGTGCAGCACCGCGTAGTCGTACGGGGCGCCCTCGCCGCCGGTGGGCCCGCCGCCCTTGATCCACTCGCCGGAGGTGCTGGCCCAGTCGGCCCAGTACGCGCCGTACGGGGCGATCTCCTGCGGCTGCGCGTTCTCCAGCGCCGCGGCACTCTTGCCCTGGTCGTTGTACGCGGGCACGAAGACGATGTTGCGGTACCAGCCGCCGCCGGATCCGGCGTGCACACAGTGGCCGGCCGTCCACACCAGGTTGGACTTCTTCGGGTGCTTCGGATCCTTGACGACCGTGCCCGAGCAGACCATGTGGCCCTTCGGGGAGTCGAAGAAGACCTTCCCCACCGGGGCCGCGTAGTCGTGGTACGGCGTCTTCTCGCGCTGGGCGGTGACCGGCCTGGGTTCCGGGTCGGTGACGCCCTGGTCGCCGGAGAAGTCACCGGCGGACATGGTCTTGGCCGGGTCCTTCGCCGACTTCATCCGGTCCGGCTTCCACAGCCCCTCGATGACCGGGTTGACGAAGTCCTTGGCCTCACGCAGCCACTTGTCCTTGTCCCAGTTCTTCCACTCGCCGTCGCGCCATTTGTCCGGGTCGATCCCGTGCTTCCTGAGTTTGTCGGCCAGCCCGGCGGGAAGGCCGTTGCCCTTCTCGGCGCCGCCTGAGGACGACGCGGAGGCGGAGGCGGCCGGCTTGTCGGCGCCCTCGTCCTCGGTGGGGCCGCAGGCCGTGGCCGTCAGCGCGAGCGCGGCGACCAGACCGGTCGCGGCGAGCAGCGGACGTATGGATCGCATGAAAAGGAATCCCCCTGAAATCTGCACAGTTGCTGTCTGCGTGCCAGGGGCCTCCGGAGCGGACGTCGCCGCTCCGGAGGCCCCTGGGCTTCCGTCGTACGCGCCCGTGCGGGCGCGGCCCTGCCTGTTACTTGTCCGCGTACTTGTCGCTGACCGCGTCGTAGACGCCCTTGGCCTCCTTGCCGAGGCGCGGTCCGGCCAGCCAGCCCGCGGTCACCGGGCCGATGGAGGTGTTCGAGACCAGCGCGGGCTTGCCGTCCTGGCCGGTGGCGACCCAGCCGCCGCCGGAGGAGCCGCCGGTCATCGAGCAGCCGATGCGGTACATCGTCGGGTCGTCCTGGGCGAGCGACAGACGGCCCGGCTTGTCCTTGCACTGGAACATCTTCTGGCCGTCGTACGGCGCCGCGGCCGGGAAGCCGGTGGCCGTCATGTCGGTGATCTTGGGCACCGCCGGGGCGTTGAACTCGACCGGCAGGGCGGAACCGACCGTCTCCTCCAGGGACTTGCCGCCCGAGCCCTCCTCGGGCGTCACGTGCAGCACGGCGAAGTCGTACGGGGCGCCGAGGCCGCCGACCGAGGCGCCCTGGTCGATCCACTGCTGGGAGGTCTGCGCCCAGGTGCCCCACCAGATGCCGTAGGGGGCGACCTTCTCCTTCGGCGGGTTGTTCCGCAGCTCGGCCGTCGACAGACCGCTGTTGTTGTACGAGGGCACGAAGGCGATGTTGCGGTACCAGCCGCCCTTCTTGCCCGCGTGGACGCAGTGACCGGCGGTCCACACCATGTTGGACTTGCCGGGGTGCGCCGGGTCCTTCACCACGGTGGCCGAGCAGACCATCGAGCCCTCGGGGCCGTCGAAGAACAGCTTGCCCGACGCCGGCGCGTTCTCGTGGTACTGCGTCTTCACGCCCACGGCCCGGACCGGCGCGGGCGTCGGGTCCGTCACGCCCTCGTCGCCCGAGATGTCGTTGTCGACCGGCTTCTCCGGGGGCTTGTCGGCGTCCTGCATGCGGTCGGGGTCCCAGAGGCCCGCGATGATCGGGTTGATGTAGTCCTTGGCCTCACGCAGCCATTTGTCCTTGTCCCAGTTCTTCCACTCACCGTTCTTCCACTTGTCGATGTCGATCCCGTGTTCCTTGAGCCGGTCCTTCAGATCGTCCGGGATGGCGATCTTGTTGTCCGACGTCGCACCGGCCGAGCTGCTGCTGCTCGGCTCGGAGTTCGCGTCGTCCTCGGTCGGCCCGCAGGCGGTCGCCGTGAGCGCGAGGACGGCGGTGAACGCGGCGGTGACAAGCACGGGCGAGGAGGCGCGACGCGCACTCCTGCCACGGCGTGCGGTGTTTCCTGGTCGAACGAGACGCATCTGCTGATCCCCCTGGGACTTCGTAACTCAACGCTTCCGTACTGCATTTGTGACCGGCGCGCCGCATGGTCCGCCGAACGGGCAGGAAGCAGCGCGGTCTTCGGGGAGTGCCCGAGCCCGGCGCGGCCCCCACTATGCCGGTGCCGCTGTCGGCGGTGCGCGGCAGGGTTGCGCTCCGCAAGGATCTTCGGATTTACCCGTGATCCTTTGCCCCCTCGGTCGTTGGTACGCGTGGTGGGCACGGAGACAGCGTTCACCCTCGCAGGCCGTCCTTGCGAAATCGTACTGACGTGCAACGCAACTGTTACAGCGGGAGGATCAAGAGCCGTGGCCGTGACCGAACCAGCTCCGGCGCCACCCCTGGCCGCCCACGAAGGCATCCTGCGCCGCCAGTCGCTGCGTGAGTCGGCCGCCCGCACCTACGCCCGGTCGCTGCCGATCGTGCCGGTGCGCGCCCGGGGACTGACCATCGAGGGCGCGGACGGGCGGCGCTATCTCGACTGCCTCTCCGGGGCGGGGACGCTGGCCCTGGGCCACAACCACCCCGTCGTCCTGGAGGCGATCAAGAAGGTCCTCGACTCGGGTGCCCCGCTGCACGTGCTGGACCTGGCCACCCCGGTCAAGGACGCGTTCGTCACCGAGCTGTTCAGCACCCTGCCGCGGCAGTTCGCCGACAACGCCCGGGTCCAGTTCTGCGGACCCGCCGGCACGGACGCGGTCGAGGCGGCGTTCAAGCTGGTCCGCGCCGCCACCGGCCGCAGCGGCCTGCTGGCCTTCACCGGCGCCTACCACGGCATGACGGAGGGCGCCCTCGCGGCTTCCGGTGGCGCCGAGGACGTACGGGTGACCAGGCTGCCCTTCCCGCAGGACTACCGCTGCCCCTTCGGCATCGGCGGCGAGGCCGGCGCGCGGACCGCCGCCCGCTGGACCGAGAACCTGCTGGACGACCCCAAGAGCGGGACGCCCGCCCCCGCCGGGATGATCCTCGAACCGGTCCAGGGCGAGGGCGGGGTCAACCCCGCGCCCGACGGCTGGCTGCGCAGGATGCGCGAGGTCACCGAGACCAGGTCCATCCCGCTGATCGCCGACGAGGTCCAGACCGGCGTCGGCCGGACCGGTGCCTTCTGGGCCGTCGAGCACAGCGGAATCGTGCCCGACGTCATGGTGCTGTCCAAGGCCATCGGCGGCTCCCTCCCGCTCGCCGTGATCGTCTACCGCTCGGAGCTCGACACCTGGCAGCCCGGGGCCCACGCCGGCACCTTCCGCGGCAACCAGCTCGCCATGGCGGCCGGCACGGCCACCCTCGCGTACGTCCGCGAGAACGGCCTCGCCGAACGGGCCGGGGTCCTCGGCGGCCGCATGCTGGCGAGCCTCAGGTCTCTAGCCGCCGACCACCCGTGCGTCGGCGACGTCCGGGGGAGGGGTCTGATGATCGGCGTCGAGATCGTGGACCCCGAAGCTCGCCCGCAGGGCACCGGCACCGAACCGCCGCCGGACCCGGTCCTCGCCGCCGCCGTCCAGCAGGAGTGCCTGAGCCGTGGGCTCATCGTCGAACTCGGTGGCCGGTACTCCACCGTCGTACGCCTGCTGCCGCCCCTCACGCTCACCGACGAACAGGCGACAGCGGTGGTCGACCGCCTCGCCGACGCCCTGGCAGCGGCGGAGCGCTCACCGCACCGCCGCCTGCCGACCGGATCGCTCCGCTGACCACGGACACCAGCACAGGAAGACCGCCGTGAACCCCACCCCCGCGCCCGAGGCCGACGGCCCTCCCCCCAGCCACCTCCCCGAGTCGGAGGCCCCCGGCACGGTCGCCGTCGAGGCGACGACCGTGCCGCGCCAGAAGGAGACCCCGCACGACCTCTGGCACGCGTCGCGGCCCCCCACCGCGCCGCAGCCCGCCGTACACCCGGGAGCCCCGGCGGCGACCGCCCCGGACGACCCGGCCGCCGACCCCCTCGACCACCCCGACCCGCTCCGCGCCGCCGACGCGGCCGGCGTCGAGAACCTGCTGCGCTGCTGGGTCCGCGAGAACAACCTGCCCCGCCCGGCCGGGGAGACCCTGCGCGTCCCGCTGCCCGCGAGCGGCACCGCCCTGCTCGTCCCCGTCCGCCACTGGTCCGCCACCGGCTGGCACCGCTTCGGGCCCCCCGCCCTGGAACGCGCACCCGCCGCCGCGCCCACCGCCGACGCGGTCACCGTGGCCGCCCTCCTCGGCCGGGAGGCCGGCCACCACGACGGCGCCGACATGGCGGGCCGGGTCGCCGACTCGGTACGGCGCACCGCCTCGTTCATCGAGGAGCGGCGCCGCCGGCCCGCCGCCCCCGACGAGGCGGACCTCTTCCTCACCGCGGAACAGTCACTCCTGCTCGGCCACCCCCTGCATCCTTCGCCCAAGAGCAGGGAAGGGCTCACCGACGCCGAAGCGCGCCTCTACTCACCCGAGCTGTACGGCTCCTTCCCGCTCCACTGGATGGCCGCCGACCGCTCCGTGCTGGCCACCGACTCCGCGTGGACCGAGCAAGGCCGCCCCGTGCCCGCCGCCGACCTCGTCGCCCGGCACGCCCCGGGCCTGGCCTTCCCCGAACACACCGCGCCCATTCCCCTCCACCCCTGGCAGGCCCGCGAGTTGCGGAGCAGGCCCGAAGCCGCCGCCCTGCTCGACGCCGGCCTCCTGCACGACCTCGGCCCCTACGGCGCCCCATGGCATCCCACCTCGTCGGTGCGCACCGTGCACCGGCCGGGGACCGACCTGATGCTGAAGCTCTCCCTCGGCGTCCGGATCACCAACTCACGCCGGGAGAACCTCCGCAAGGAGCTCCATCGGGGCGTCGAGGTCCACCGGCTGCTCCGCACCGGACTCGCCCGCGAGTGGCACGCGGCGCACCCCGGCTTCGACATCGTGCGCGACCCCGCCTGGCTCGCCGTCGACACCCCGGACGGCGCGCCCGTCCACGGCCTCGATGTGATGCTGCGGCACAACCCCTTCCACCGGTACGACGACGCCGTGTGCATCGCCGGGCTCACCGCTCCACGCCCCTGGCCGGGCCGCACGGGTCTGCACTCGCGCCTCGCCGACGTGGTCCACCGCCTCGCCGCGGCCACCGGACGGACGACGACCGCGGTGGCCGCCGAGTGGTTCCTGCGCTACTTGGAACGCGTCGTCCACCCGGTGCTCTGGCTGGACGCCCACGCAGGGGTGGCGCTCGAAGCCCACCAGCAGAACACCCTCGTCCTGCTGGACGCGGAAGGCTGGCCCATCGGCGGCCGTTACCGTGACAATCAGGGCTACTACTTCCGGGAATCGCACCGCACCGCGCTCGACCACAGGCTCCCCGGTATCGGATCGGTCAGCGACACCTTCGTCTCCGACGCCGTCACCGACGAACGCTTCGCCTACTACCTCGGCATCAACAACGTATTCGGACTGATCGGGGCCTTCGGCTCCCAGCGGCTCGCCGACGAGCAGATGCTCATCGACGCCTTCCGGCGCTTCCTCAAGTCGGCGTGCGAACTGGGCTCGCCCTTCCCCGCCCACCTGCTCGAAAACCCGAGCCTGCGCTGCAAGGCCAACATGCTGACCCGTCTGCACGGACTGGACGAACTCGTCGGGCCCGTCGACACCCAGTCCGTCTACGTCACCATCACCAACCCCCTGTACGGCTGAGAGCCGGGCCGCGACCCGAGGTCGAAGAGCCGATCGCCGTGAGCCGAGAGAGGAGCGCCACGATGTCTCCCCCCGACGCGCCCGCCGGCCTCGTCCTCCGGGCGGACTGGGCCCCGGTCCCCACACAGGCCGGCGAGTTCCAGCTCGTCCCCGTCCGCCCGGAGCGCGATCTTCCGACCCTCACCCGCTGGATGAACGACCCCGTCGTGGCCGCCTTCTGGGAGCTGGCCGGCGACGAGAGCGTCACCGCCCGGCACCTCGCCCCCCAGCTCTCCGACGGCAGCCACAGCACCCCGTGCATCGGGGTGCTGTCGGGCACACCCATGAGCTACTGGGAGCTGTACCGCGCCGACCTCGACCCGCTCGCCCGCCACTACCCGTCCCGGCCGCACGACATGGGCGTCCACCTCCTCATCGGTGAGAGCCGCCACCGGGGCCGCGGCACCGGCACGGCGCTGCTGCGCGCCGTGGCCGGCCTCGTGTTCGACCACGCCCCCCTCTGCACACGGGTCGTGGCCGAGCCCGACCTCCGTAACGCCGCGTCCGTCTCCGCGTTCCTGAGCGCCGGATTCCGCCTCTCCGCCGAGATCGAACTCCCGGAGAAGCGGGCCGCGCTGATGGTCCGCGACCGAGCCCACCCCACCCGGCCATGAACGCATCCCCGACCCGTCCGCACCGCTCGAACCCCATCGGTTCCCACCCGAGGAGTCCCCGTGCCGAAATACCCTGCGCACCACGACGCAACGGAGCCGCCCGCATTGCTCGACACCCCGGAGCTCAACCGGGTGACCTGGGACCGGGCCGCCTCCCGGATGCTCGCGAAGATGCTCGGTGAATTCGCCTACGAGGAAGTCATCGAGCCGGCTCCGCGAACCGCCGGCGGCAGCACGTACACCCTCCCGCTGGACGACGGCGGCAGCCTCTCCTTCACCGCCCGGCGCGGTGTGTACGGGAGCTGGCGCGTGGAACCGGGATCGATCCGAGCGGAGGGCCCCGACCCCGCGGCGGGCAGCGTTCCCTTCCGCGATCCGCTGCTGTTCGTGACCCGGGCCCGCCGCCTCCTCGGCCTCGACGGTGCCACGCTCGGCCACCTCCTCCGCGAGCTGACCACCACGCTCGCCGCGGACGCCCGCCTCGACCACACCGCGCTCACCGCCGCCGAGCTGGCCGGTCTCGGCTACGCGGAGCTGGAGGGGCACCAGACCGGCCACCCCTGGATCGTCGCCAACAAGGGCCGGCTCGGCTTCTCGGCCACCGACGCCGCCCGCTACGCCCCCGAGGCCCGCGAGCCCGTCCGGCTGCCCTGGCTCGCCGTCTCCCACCGGATCGCCGCCTACCGGGGCGTGCCCGCCCTGTCCACCCCGGACAAGCTCTACACCCAGGAGCTCGACGCGACCGTCCGTGTGTCCTTCGCCGACAGCCTGCGCGCACGCGGCCTGGACCCGGACGGCTACCACTTCCTGCCGGTCCACCCCTGGCAGTGGGACGAGTGGATCGTGCCCCTCTTCGCGCCGGCCATCGCCGCCGGAGACATCGTGCCGCTGCCCGCCGACCCGGACGTACGCCTGCCGCAGCAGTCCATCCGTACCTTCGCCAACCTCGCGCGGCCCGACCGGCACACGGTCAAGCTGCCGCTGTCGGTCCTCAACACCCTGGTCTGGCGCGGGCTGCCCACCGAGCGCACCATCGCCGCGCCCGCTGTCACTGGCTGGGTGCTGGGGCTGCGCGACAACGACCCGTTCCTGCGCGACACCTGCGGCGTGATCCTGCTCGGCGAGGTCGCCTCGGTCACCGTCGAGCACCCGCTGTACGACCACCTTCCCGAGGCTCCGTACCAGTTCAAGGAGATCCTCGGGGCGATCTGGCGCGAGCCGCTGCCGCCCCGCCTGGCGCCGGGGGAGCGGGCCCGTACCCTCGCCTCCCTGCTCCACACCGACCCCGGGGGACGCGCCTTCACCGCCGAGCTGGTCGCCCGCTCCGGGCTGGCGCCCACCGTCTGGCTGACCCGGCTCTTCGCCGCCCTGCTGCCGCCGCTGCTGCACTTCCTGTACCGCTACGGCACGGTCTTCTCCCCACACGGCGAGAACGCGATCGTGGTCTTCGACGAGCAGGACGTGCCCGTGCGCCTCGCGATCAAGGACTTCGTGGACGACGTCAACGTGAGCGCGCAGCCGCTGCCCGAGCACGACACCATGCCGGAGGACGTGCGCCGCGTCCTGCTGACCGAGGAACCGGCCTTCCTCACCCAGTTCATCCACTCCGGGCTCTTCACCGGTGTCTTCAGGTTTCTCTCCCCGCTCTGCGAGGAACAGCTCGGCGTCCCCGAGGGCGAGTTCTGGTCACTCGTCCGGGCGGAGATCCTGCGCTACCACGCCCGCTTCCCCGAGCTGAAGGAGCGGTTCGAGATGTTCGACATGCTCACCCCGCGCATCGACCGCCTCTGTCTGAACCGGAACCGGCTGCATCTGGACGGCTACCGCGACCGGCCCGTACGCCCGCACGCGGCGGTCCACGGCAGCGTGGCCAACCCGCTCCACCCCACCGAGTGAGGCCGGGAGTGCCCGTCGATGTCAGCGGCGCCCCGTAGGCTGGCGGGGCTATGACGAAGCCATCCCTCCCCGAGCTCCTGCACGCCGCCGTGACCGCCGTCGGCGGTACGGAGAGGCCCGGCCAGGCCGCCATGGCCGCCGCCGTCGCCGAGGCCGTAGACGACCAATCCCACCTGCTCGTCCAGGCCGGCACGGGGACGGGCAAGTCGCTCGGTTACCTGGTGCCGGCCCTGGCACACGGCGAGCGCGTCGTCGTGGCCACGGCGACGCTGGCCCTCCAGCGCCAGCTCGTGGAGCGCGATCTGCCGCGTACGGTCGACGCGCTGCATCCGCTGCTGCGCCGCCGCCCCCAGTTCGCGATGCTCAAGGGCCGGTCGAACTACCTCTGTCTGCACCGGCTCCACGAGGGCGTGCCGCAGGACGAGGAGGAGGGGCTGTTCGACCAGTTCGAGGCGGCGGCCCCGTCCAGCAAGCTCGGCCAGGACCTGCTGCGCATGCGCGACTGGGCCGACGAGACGGAGACGGGCGACCGGGACGATCTCACCCCCGGCGTCTCGGACCGGGCCTGGGCGCAGATCTCGGTCTCCTCCCGGGAGTGCCTGGGCGCGAGCAAGTGTGCCTACGGGGCGGAGTGCTTCGCCGAGCAGGCCAGGGAGCGGGCCAAGCTCGCCGATGTGGTGGTCACCAACCACGCGCTCCTGGCGATCGACGCCATCGAGGGCGCCCCGGTGCTCCCGCAGCACGAGGTGCTGATCGTGGACGAGGCCCACGAGCTGGTCTCCCGGGTCACCGGTGTGGCCACCGGCGAGCTCACCCCCGGCCAGGTCAACCGCGCGGTGCGCCGCGCCGCGAAGCTGGTCAACGAGAAGGCGGCCGACGCGCTGCAGACCGCCTCCGAGGGCTTCGAGCGGGTCATGGAGCTGGCGCTCCCCGGCCGCCTGGAGGAGGTCCCGGAGGATCTGGGGTACGCGCTGATGGCCCTGCGGGACGCCGCGCGCACGGTGATCTCCGCGATCGGCGCCACGCGGGACAAGTCCGTCCAGGACGAGGACGCGGTCCGCAAGCAGGCGCTGGCCTCGGTGGAGTCCGTCCACGCCGTCGCCGAGCGCATCACGCAGGGCTCCGAGTACGACGTCGTCTGGTACGAGCGCCACGACCGGTTCGGGGCCTCGGTGCGCGTCGCCCCGCTCTCCGTCTCCGGGCTGCTGCGCGAGAAGCTGTTCGCCGAGCGCTCCGTCGTGCTCACCTCGGCCACGCTCAAGCTGGGTGGCGATTTCAACGGTGTGGGCGCCTCCCTGGGGCTCGCTCCGGAGGGCACTGCGGGCGAGGACGTCCCGCAGTGGAAGGGCCTGGACGTCGGCTCGCCGTTCGACTACCCGAAGCAGGGCATCCTGTACGTCGCGCGGCATCTGGCGACCCCGGGACGCGAGGGCTCCCGCACGGACATGCTGGACGAGCTGTCCGAGCTCATCGAGGCGGCCGGCGGGCGCACACTGGGGCTGTTCTCCTCCATGCGGGCGGCCAAGGCGGCGGCCGAGGAGCTGCGCGGCCGGCTGGACCAGCCGATCCTGCTCCAGGGCGAAGAGACCCTGGGCGAGCTGATCAAGAATTTCGCCGCCGATCCGGAGACCTGCCTCTTCGGCACGCTGTCGCTGTGGCAGGGCGTGGACGTGCCCGGGGCGAGCTGTCAGCTGGTGGTCATGGACAGGATCCCGTTCCCCCGGCCCGACGACCCCTTGATGAGCGCGCGGCAGAAGGCGGTCGAGGAGGCCGGGGGCAACGGCTTCATGGCGGTGGCGGCCACGCATGCCGCGCTGCTGATGGCTCAGGGCGCCGGCCGTCTCGTACGGGCCACGGGGGACAAGGGCGTCGTCGCGGTGCTCGACCCGCGCCTGGCCAACGCCCGCTACGGCAGCTATCTGCGGGCCTCGCTCCCCGGCTTCTGGTACACCACCGACCGCAACCAGGCCCGCCGCTCGCTCGCCGCGATCGACGCGGCGGCCAAGGCGGACGGGCGGTAGCCCCTCGGGGGGCGTACACCCTCCCGCAGGGGCGTACACGAAAAGGGGCCCCGGACCGGCGCGAAGCCGGTCCGGGGCCCCTTCTCCCAGAGAGCGTGAGGTGCGGGTCTCAGACCCTGCGCAGCACCGCGACGACCTTGCCGAGGATCGTCGCCTCGTCGCCGGGGATCGGCTGGTACGCGGCGTTGTGCGGGAGCAGCCAGACATGGCCGTCCTCGCGCTTGAAGCGCTTCACCGTGGCCTCGCCATCCAGCATGGCTGCCACGATGTCGCCGTTCTCCGCGACGGGCTGGCGGCGCACGGTGACCCAGTCGCCGTCACAGATCGCCGCCTCGATCATCGAGTCACCGACGACCTTGAGCACGAAGAGCTCGCCGTCCCCCACCAGCTGGCGGGGGAGTGGGAAGACGTCCTCCACCGACTCCTCGGCGAGGATCGGCCCACCGGCGGCGATCCGGCCCACCAGCGGCACGTACGAGGCGGCGGGCTTGCCCGTGGTGTCCGTCGGCTGCGTGCTCGGCTGGTCGGAGCCGCGTACCTCGTACGCCCGGGGGCGGTGGGGGTCGCGGCGCAGGAAGCCCTTGCGCTCCAGCGCCATCAGCTGATGGGCGACGGAGGAGGTGCTGGAGAGGCCCACCGCCTGACCGATCTCCCGCATCGACGGCGGATAGCCGCGTCGCTGCACGGAATCCCGGATGACCTCGATCACCCGCCGCTGCCGGTCCGTGAGCCCCGAGCTGTCCGCCCGGATTCCGGGAGGTCGTCCGGGAAGCGAGCGCGCTGGGCGCCCGGGCTCCGGACCCTCCGTGTTCGTGACTGAGTCATTCATGGCATGCACCGGCTCGAGTCGGCTCTGGGAGCGGTCCTGGGCAGTGATGATGGCACTGTCTGCGGTGGTGGTCACGTCGGCGGCCCCTCTCGAATGGTCTCCCTGGCTGCACAACGGTAGTAGCTTTCGAAAGGTTGCGCCAAACACACGTTCGAGTGAAAAACGAATAAAAGACTGTCGGGAGTCCACTGCCAGGTGTATGAGGCCGCCTACGGTGCGCGACGACCGCGTGTCGCCGGGAACGCCGCCACGGGCTTCGGCGGTGCTTGCGGCCGCCCCAGGACCGTAGCGCGGCGTCCTGCGCGCAGCCGTCGCGGGGTGGCCGCCCGGTCGTCCGTCGTCCGGGTGCTTCCCGTACCCTCTTGGTCGGCCTTACGCTGCCTTCCGGCCGCCCTCCGGCGCGACACGCGCTCTGGGCCAAATGCGCGGCTGAACCCAAGATCTAGTGGTTGGATTGTTCCAGCCGCCCAGAAGTTGTGGTCCCCCGTCCATCGGGGGTGCGGTCATCGCCTATGCTTGAGACCGCTTCGAGGGCCCCTGACCGGGCCTGAAGAGGCTATTCAGTCGTGCTGTGAAGGAGGGTTGGGAGCCATGCACTGCCCCTTCTGCAGGCACCCCGACAGCCGGGTCGTCGACAGTCGCACCACCGACGACGGGACCTCGATTCGCCGGCGCCGCCAGTGCCCCGACTGCTCCCGCCGCTTCACCACGGTGGAGACCTGTTCACTCATGGTGGTCAAGCGCAGCGGGGTCACCGAGCCCTTCAGCCGCACCAAGGTCATCTCGGGTGTGCGCAAGGCGTGCCAGGGGCGGCCCGTCACCGAGGACGCCCTCGCCAAGCTGGGCCAGCGGGTAGAGGAGGCGGTGCGCGCGACCGGCAGCGCCGAGCTGACCACGCACGACGTGGGCCTGGCCATCCTCGGTCCCCTGCAGGAACTCGACCTCGTCGCCTACCTGCGCTTCGCGTCCGTGTACCGGGCGTTCGACAGCCTCGAAGACTTCGAGGCCGCCATCACGGAACTCCGTGAGCGGCGACCTCGCGCGCAATCATGCGGGAGCGGCGAGACCCTCGAGGTCCCCGCCCCCGCCGTCGCCGCCGACTGAGCGGCAGTCGTCGGCCGCGTCGATCCGGGGATCGCGCGGGCCGGCACCAGGACCTTGCTCCGGGCGACGTATGAGGAATACGGCGGCCGAAGCATCAGACACACACTGTGCCCGGGGAAGTTCTCGGCACTTCAGGGCGTTTTTGCCCACATATGGGAGGCGGCATGACAGAGACGGCGAGCGGCCCGGCACGGGGTTCCCGCAACAAGGGGACCAAGTCGACTGCGTCCAAGCAGGGCCTGCGTATCGAGCGCATCCACACCACTCCCGGCGTGCATCCGTACGACGAGGTGTCCTGGGAGCGCCGTGACGTCGTCATGACCAACTGGCGCGACGGCTCGATCAACTTCGAGCAGCGTGGCGTCGAGTTCCCCGACTTCTGGTCGGTGAACGCGGTCAACATCGTCACCAGCAAGTACTTCCGGGGCGCCGTGGGCACCCCGCAGCGTGAGACCGGTCTGCGGCAGCTGATCGACCGGATCGTCAAGACGTACCGGAAGGCCGGCGAGGACTACCAGTACTTCGCCTCCCCCGCCGACGCGGAGATCTTCGAGCACGAGCTGGCGTACGCCCTCCTGCACCAGATCTTCAGCTTCAACTCCCCGGTGTGGTTCAACGTCGGTACGCCCCAGCCGCAGCAGGTCTCCGCCTGCTTCATCCTGGCCGTCGACGACTCCATGGAGTCGATCCTCGACTGGTACAAGGAAGAGGGCATGATCTTCAAGGGCGGCTCCGGGGCCGGCCTGAACCTCTCCCGTATCCGTTCCTCCAAGGAACTCCTCTCCTCCGGCGGCAACGCCTCCGGACCCGTTTCCTTCATGCGGGGCGCCGACGCCTCCGCCGGAACGATCAAGTCCGGTGGCGCCACCCGCCGCGCGGCCAAGATGGTCATCCTCGACGTCGACCACCCCGACATCGAGAACTTCATCGAGACCAAGGTGAAGGAGGAGGAGAAGATCCGCGCCCTGCGCGACGCGGGCTTCGACATGGACCTGGGCGGCGACGACATCACGTCCGTCCAGTACCAGAACGCCAACAACTCGGTCCGCGTGAACGACGAGTTCATGAAGGCCGTCGAGTCCGGCGGCAAGTTCGGGCTGCGCGCCCGGATGACGGGCGACGTCATCGAAGAGGTCGAGGCGAAGTCCCTCTTCCGCAAGATGGCCGAGGCCGCCTGGGCCTGCGCCGACCCGGGTATCCAGTACGACGACACGATCAACCACTGGCACACCTGCCCCGAGTCCGGCCGGATCAACGGCTCGAACCCGTGCAGCGAGTACATGCACCTGGACAACACCTCGTGCAACCTCGCCTCGCTGAACCTGATGAAGTTCCTCAAGGACGACGGCAAGGGCAACCAGTCCTTCGAGTCCGAGCGCTTCGCCAAGGTCGTCGAGCTGGTCATCACCGCGATGGACATCTCCATCTGCTTCGCCGACTTCCCGACCGAGAAGATCGGCGAGAACACCCGCGCCTTCCGCCAGCTCGGCATCGGCTACGCCAACCTCGGCGCCCTGCTGATGGCAACCGGCCACGCGTACGACAGCGACGGCGGCCGCGCGCTCGCCGGCGCCATCACCTCGCTGATGACCGGCACCTCGTACAAGCGCTCCGCCGAGCTGGCCGCCGTGGTCGGCCCGTACGACGGCTACGCCCGCAACGCCGAGCCGCACCAGCGCGTCATGAAGCAGCACGCCGACGCCAACGCCGCGGCCGTGCACGTCGACGACCTGGACAACCCGATCTGGGCCGCCGCGACCGAGGCGTGGCAGGACGTGATCCGGCTCGGCGCGAAGAACGGTTTCCGTAACGCGCAGGCGTCGGTCATCGCGCCCACCGGGACCATCGGCCTCGCGATGTCCTGCGACACCACCGGTCTTGAGCCCGACCTCGCCCTGGTCAAGTTCAAGAAGCTGGTCGGCGGCGGCTCGATGCAGATCGTCAACGGCACCGTCCCGCAGGCCCTGCGCCGCCTGGGCTACCAGGAGGAGCAGATCGAGGCGATCGTCGCCCACATCGCCGAGCACGGCAATGTGATCGACGCCCCCGGCCTGAAGACCGAGCACTACGAGGTCTTCGACTGCGCGATGGGCGAGCGGTCCATCTCCGCGATGGGCCACGTGCGCATGATGGCGGCCATCCAGCCGTGGATCTCCGGCGCGCTCTCCAAGACGGTGAACCTGCCGGAGTCGGCCACCGTCGAAGACGTCGAAGAGGTCTACTTCGAGGCGTGGAAGATGGGCGTCAAGGCGCTCGCGATCTACCGCGACAACTGCAAGGTCGGCCAGCCCCTCTCCGCCAAGACCAAGGAGAAGGAGAAGGAGGCCGTCACGGCCAAGGCCGAGGACACCATCCGTACCGCGGTCGAGAAGGTGGTCGAGTACCGCCCGGTCCGCAAGCGTCTGCCCAAGGGCCGGCCCGGCATCACCACCTCGTTCACGGTGGGCGGCGCCGAGGGTTACATGACGGCCAACTCCTACCCGGACGACGGCCTGGGCGAGGTCTTCCTGAAGATGTCCAAGCAGGGCTCGACCCTCGCGGGCATGATGGACGCCTTCTCCATCGCGGTCTCGGTGGGTCTGCAGTACGGCGTGCCGCTGGAGACGTACGTCTCGAAGTTCACCAACATGCGCTTCGAGCCGGCCGGTATGACGGACGACCCGGACGTGCGGATGGCGCAGTCGATCGTCGACTACATCTTCCGCCGCCTGGCGCTCGACTTCCTGCCCTTCGAGACCCGCTCGGCCCTCGGCATCCACTCCGCCGAGGAGCGTCAGCGCCACCTCGACACCGGCTCCTACGAGCCGACGTTCGAGGAGGAGCAGCTGGAGGCCGAGACCCTGGCCCAGACCGCCCCGGTGCGGACGGAGACGCTGAAGGCGGTCGCCCCGGTCCAGGAGACCGAGAAGGCCGAGCCGCGGACTGCGCACACGTCGGCCGAGCTGGTCGAGATGCAGCTCGGCATCAGCGCGGACGCCCCGCTCTGCTTCTCCTGCGGTACGAAGATGCAGCGCGCCGGCTCCTGCTACATCTGCGAGGGCTGCGGCTCCACCAGCGGTTGCAGCTGATCATTGAACGGTGAGTGCGGGCAGGTCCTCCCCGGAGGGCCTGCCCGCACCGCTGTTACGCGGCGCCTAGGCGCCGAACGCGCGGCCGCCCATCGCCGCGGCGAACTCCTCGGGGTCGCCGTCGAAACCCCGCACAGTGCCGTGGAAGTGCCAGCCGCCGGACTCGGCCCGCACGAATTCGGCCACGACGGCCGCGGTGGCGCCCCCCACGGAGGAGAAGTCGTCCTCCGCGAGCGTCGTGTAGCCCTCGCGGACCTGGACCCCGGTGCGCTCTATGGCGCCGAACGTCTTCCGGCCGTCGCGCTGTTGGATGGCGACGCCGACGACGACCCGGGCATAGGCGTCGGACAGCCGGTCCAGCTCCAGTTTCATCACCTCGTCGTAGCCGAGCCCCTGGCCCGTCCTGCTGTCCCGGTCGAGCGTGATCGTGCCGTCGGGTGCCCGGCTGTCGAAGTGGACGAGGTACGCCGGGCTGCCGTACGGCTCGTCCGCCGGGTAGGTCGCCGCGATGATGTCGAGGTCGTTGGGGGCCTCACCCTGATCACTGGGGTCCCACTTGATCCGCACCTCGACCTTTTCGAGATCCTTGTTGGGAGTGCTCATCGGACTTCCCTCCTGCGCGCGAGGACGGCGCTCCTGTTCCGTCCCCCGATCATGTCGGCAACTTCCCGCCGAACCAACCGGCTTGGGGACGAGCGGCTGAAACGGGCCAGGATCGGGCGGGAGACGGCCGGTTCCGGTGGACTACGCGGGAGCGTGACCCACGCCACGTCCGACAGCCGTACGATGGCGCCGTGCTGGTCAAGTGGATTCGCTGCAGTGTGTCGGACCGTCGGGGTTTCGAACAGGGGCAGCGGAAGTGGGTGGGGCTGCTGGGTGAGCCGGGATTCAGGGGGCAGGGCGGGGGCTGGAGCCGCGTCCGGCCGGAGGTGGCGCACGTCTTCGCCTTCTGGGAGAACCGGGTCTTCTACGACTCCTTCATGGCGCGCGGCCACGACGCCCTGGCCGCGGCGCAGTCCGGCACGTACCAGGACCTCCAGGTCAAACTCTTCGAGTACCGCTTCGACGTGAAGACCGGATTCGAACCGCGCTTCACGGACGCGGATGTACTCAGGGTGGCCCACAGCCGGGTCCACGAGGACCGGGTCGAACACTTCGCGCTGATGCAGCAGCGGGTGTGGAATCCGGCGATGGCGGGATCGCCGGGGATGCTGCGAGGGGTCTTCGGTGAGGCGCCCGGGCATGAGTTCCTGGTCCTGTCGATGTGGCAGTCCAGCGCGGAACGCGGCAAATACCGGCCGGGCAGCGTGGACCGGCTCTCGCAGCGCGCGGGTACGGAGGAGGACGTGGCGGCGCTCGCGGGCGACGTGGTGCGGCTCGAACCGTCCTGGACGGTGTGACGGCCCCGAGCGGCGGGTACGGCGGCGACATGCACCGACGAATTCCGGACAGGCGCTCGAACGGCGATGACTCGATCTAGTGTCGTTGTATGGCACGACCGCAACGAATCGTTCTTGTCCGGCACGGTGAGTCCGAGGGCAACGCCGACGACACCGTGTACGAGCGCGAACCCGACCACGCGCTGAGGCTCACCCCCGCCGGGTTGCACCAGGCCCACGAGGCGGGGGAGCGGTTGCGCGGGCTCTTCGGGGAGGAGCGGGTCAGCGTATACGTCTCCCCCTACCGGCGGACCCACGAGACGTTCGCCTCCCTCGGCCTGGACCCCGGACGGGTACGGGTCCGCGAGGAACCCCGGCTGCGCGAGCAGGACTGGGGGAACTGGCAGGACCGCGACGACGTGAGACTGCAGAAGGCTTACCGGGACGCCTACGGGCACTTCTTCTACCGCTTCGCACAGGGCGAGTCCGGGGCGGATGTGTACGACCGGGTCGGCGCCTTCCTGGAGAGCCTGCACCGCAGCTTCGAGGCCCCGGACCACCCGCCGAACGTCCTGCTGGTCACCCACGGTCTGACCATGCGGCTCTTCTGCATGCGCTGGTTCCACTGGTCCGTGGCCGAATTCGAGTCGCTTTCCAACCCCGGGAACGGGGAATCGCGGACGCTCGTACTCGGCAAGGACGGGCGGTACACGCTCGACCGGCCCTTCGCCCGCTGGCGTACTCCTGAGCCCTACGGCATCTCCGGATAGAGTGGAAGCGATGACCGAATCCGCTTCCGACCAGCGCCTCGAACGCACCCTGGCCAGCCTGCGCGGCCTCTCCGTGGGAGACGCCCTCGGCTCCCAGTTCTTCGTGCCCGCCAACTATCCGCTCCTCAAGGACCGCGCCCTGCCGCCCGGGCCCTGGCAGTGGACCGACGACACGGAGATGGCCTGCTCCGTCGTGGCCGTACTCCAGGAGCACGGTCGGATCGACCAGGACGCCCTGGCGCGGTCCTTCGCGCACCACCACGACTTCGACCGCGGATACGGCCCGGCCGTGAACCGCATGCTGCGCCTGGTCCGCGAGGGCGGCGACTGGCGGGAACTCGCCTCCTCCCTGTTCAACGGACAGGGCTCGTGGGGCAATGGTTCCTCGATGCGCATCGCACCGCTCGGCGCCTGGTACGCGGACGACCCCGAGCAGGCCACGCACCAGGCGGAGATCTCCTCGTACACCACGCACCAGCACCGGGAGGCCGTCGTCGGCGCGATGGCCGTCGCGGCTGCCGCGGCACTCGTCGCCTCACCGGCCGGGCCGCCCGCTCCCGAGGACCTGCTGGACGGCGTCGTCGCGCTCGTCCCGCGCAGCGCCGTCGGCGCCGGGCTTCGGCGGGCCCGGGACATGCTCGACTACAAGGACGCGGGCACCGTCGCGGCGGTCCTCGGCAACGGGCGCCGTACCAGCGCGCACGACACCGTCCCCTTCGCCCTGTGGTCGGCGGCGCGGAGCCTCGGCGACTTCGAAGAGGCGTTCTGGGTGACGGCCCAGGCCGGTGGCGACGTGGACACGACCTGCGCCATCGTCGGCGGTGTGATCGCGGCAAGCACCGCGGGGGCCCCTCCGGCGCACTGGACGGCCCGGACGGAGCTCCTTCCGGACTGGACGCCCCGCTAGCTCGCGCGGTGGTTCGCGGTGCGGCGGCGGAACGCATCGGCAGGACCGCCGCTTCGACTGTCACGGTCCTGCCACAGCATCCCCCCTCACGGCTGACGGCCGTAACGCGGGGATACTCTTTCGGCCACGCCGCCCTCGGTGATCATGACGACGGGTGCGCACCGAATGAGACGCCGGGGGGCCACGCGCTGCCCAGGGCTCGCGCGAGCGGACCCCGGTGGGGAGGGATCCCGTGTCCGAAACACCGCCAGATTCACCCCGGCCCGAGCCCGCGCCGGACCAGCCCGCCTCGTCCCGGCCCGCGCCGGACCACGCCACTCCCGAGCCGGTAGACACCGGACGGGCCGAGCGGGAACAGGGTGTTCCCAGCCACGCCACTCCCCAGCAGGCCGCGCCGCAGCAGAGCGTCCCCGGGCAAGTCGGCACCGGGCGGGCCGCGGCCAAGGGGGCGCAGGGCGAGCGGATACCCGTGCCGGCCGTCGCCCCCGTCGCCCCCGTCGCCCCCGAAGCCCAAGGCCGGGGTGAGGCGAGAGGCGGTACCCCGCCGATGCCGGAACCACCGAAGATCCCCGCCTACGCGGCGCAGCGCCCCGGCGGGCAGGGGCAGCCGAGCCCCTGGGGCAAACCACCGCCCTCGGTGACGACGCGGCTCCGGACCGCCAAGCCTGGGCCCGTCCACACCGGCACCCTCTGGGCCACCGTCGCGACGGCCCTGCTCAGCATGGTTCTGCTGGGCGACGGCATCGGGCTGAACCTGCTCCTCGTGGCACTGCCCGCCTCGGCCGGCGCCTACATCTCCGCCAGGGCGGCGGGCCGCAGGCTCCGTCCCTGGACCGCCGTGTGGGGGATCGGCGGCCTGGCACTCCTGGCCGTTCCCGCGCTCCGGGATGCCGGCTGGCCCACCTTCCTCGCGATGGTGTCCGCTCTGGCACTCGGCTCGCTGGCGCTTCATGGCAGCCGGAGCTGGCTCGGCGTGTTCCTCGGTTCCCTCGGTGTGTTCACCTCCGTTTTCGAGTCACTGGGCTGGGGCGTCCGCGGTGTGCGCGAGCGGATGTCGGGCTCACGGGGCCGGTTCGGCGTCGTGTTCCGGTCCGTGGCCGTGGCCGTCGTCCTGGTCATCGTGTTCGGCGCGCTCTTCGCGAGTGCCGACGCCGCCTTCGCGGACCTGCTGGGCAACCTGACCCCGGATGTGTCGGTCGGTGACGGTCCGTGGCGGATCTTCCTGGGCCTTCTCGGTCTGGTGGGTGCCCTCGCCGCCGCCTGTACCGCCGCCGCCCCGGTCCGCTGGGACGGCTTGACGGTACGGCCGGGCAAGGCGCGCGGGCGGTTGGAATGGGCTCTCCCGCTCATCGTTCTGAACCTTCTCTTCGCGGCGTTCCTCACCATCCAGCTCACGGTGCTGCTCGGCGGATACGACAAGGTGATGGCCGAGACGGATCTGAGCTACTCCGAATACGCCCGCCAGGGCTTCTGGCAACTGCTCTGGGCCACGGTGCTCACACTCGGCGTCATCGCGCTCGCCCTCCGCTGGGCCCCGCGCGGTGGCACCCGCGACCGCACCCTCGTCCGCTGCGTGCTGGGCACCCTGTGCTTCCTCACGCTTGTCGTGGTCGCCTCGGCCCTGCGCCGTATGGACCTCTATGTCGACGCGTACGGCCTGACCAGGCTGAGGATCTCCGTGGCTGCCGTGGAACTCTGGCTCGGCGTGATCCTCGTACTGATCATGGCGGCCGGCGTGTTCGGTCCTCGGCTGCTGCCGCGTGCGGTCGCGGCCAGCGCCGCCGTCGGCGTACTGGCCTTCGGTCTCCTCTCGCCCGACGGGCTCATCGCCGAGCAGAACGTCCAGCGCTACCGCAACGATCACTCGATCGACATCGAGTACCTCAAGGGTCTGTCGGCCGACGCCGTACCTGCTCTCAACGCCTTGCCCGAGCCCCTGCGCTCCTGCGCGCTGCAGGACATCCAGCGCGACCTACGGAACTCCGACGAGCCCTGGTACGCGACGAGTTGGGGCGAAGCGCGAGCCCGGGACATCCTCGGCGACTGGGACCCCGGCTTCCGCGCCCTCGACTGCCGGGGGCTGAGCACGGGCGACAACGGTGACCAGCGCGGCGGCGGTACGGACGACGTCTACGACCCGTACGACCCGTACTGATCGATCCGTAGGCCGAGGCGTCGAGGGCCTGTCCGGAGCCGTGTGTCGCGCGCCGTCCGGCGCGCGACCGCCGGTGCGAGCCTGAGAGGGGTGCCCCGGGGTGTTCCTGGCGTTCCCTTCGGCGTACGCTGACAGACGCCATGCCGTACGAACCACCCACGCACACCGTCGAGCGCTCACTGCGCGCCACCACCGGTGCCAAGATCGTGGCCGGTGTCGACGAGGTCGGACGCGGAGCGTGGGCGGGGCCCGTCACGGTGTGTGCCGCGGTCACCGGTCTTCGCAGGCCCCCCGCCGGACTCACCGACTCCAAGCTGATCAGCCCCAAGCGCCGTGCGGAACTCGCGCCGGTGCTGGAGAGCTGGGTCACCGCTTACGGCATCGGTGACGCCTCCCCCCAGGAGATCGACGACCTGGGCATGACCGCCGCGCTCCGGCTCGCGGCCGTACGCGCCCTGGAGGCGCTGCCGGTCCGCCCCGACGCGGTGATCCTGGACGGTAAGCACGACTACCTGGGCAGCCCCTGGCAGGTCCGTACCGTCATCAAGGGGGACCAGTCCTGCGTGGCGGTGGCCGCGGCGTCGGTGATCGCGAAGGTCCGTCGGGACGCCGCGATGGCCGAACTCGGCGCGCGGAACGGGGAGTACGCGGACTTCGCGTTCGAGGCCAACGCCGGCTATCCGTCGCCCGTGCACAGGGCCGCACTCGAGGAGCGTGGGCCCACCGCCCACCACCGCCTCTCGTGGTCCTATCTCGACGCGCTGCCCCGGTGGCAGCACCTGAAGAAGGTCCGTTTCTCCGCCGAGGCGGCCGCACTGGAAAGCGGGGGCCAGCTCGGCTTCGATTTCTGATCGCGCATATGTGCCCACCCGCCGATGCCCTTGGTGCCGGCGTTTGATAGACAACCACCCATGCCTCTCATCCCCGAGGAGCCTCAGATTCACGAGAGCGCCCAGGGTCCCCGCGCCACCCCGGCCACCGGCCGCGCCGCGTCGACCCCTCGTCCCGTACCCGGTCCGCGTTCAGCGGCCACGCCGCGCCCCGGTCGCCCGGGTCCCGGCCCGCGGCCTGCGCCCCCGGCGCAGCGCCAGCACTCCACCTCCGGCCGGCCCCAGGCGGCGCCGCCGGAGAATCGTTCCGCACCGCAGATCCAGGTCATCCCCGCTTCGGCCGACGGGGCGCTCGACGCCGCCGACGAGGCGGTGGATCTGCTGCTCGACTCCGGTCGCGCACCCGGCGACATCCTGGTGCTGACCACGGGCGGACAGCACCCGTGGGCGGCCCACGAGCTCTCCTTCGGTGAGGCCGCCTACTGGGCCCAGCTCGAAGCGGGCGACGACGTCTTCTTCGCCGCGGCCGCGGCGGACCGCGTCAAGCCCCGGCCCGTGGTGGTCGTCGCGGTCAATGGCCCGGCCGACGATGAGGCCGCGCGGGCACTGGCCAAGGCCCGCGAGTCCGCCGGTGTGCTGCTGATCGTCTGCGGCGACCCGCAGCGTATCGACGCGGCGCTCGGCGCCGGAGTCTGAACACCGGCGCCGGCGGGTCCGCGGCCGGTTCCGTTCCGGCATGACCCGGCGGCTTCGGCGGTCCGGCTGCCCGCGTGGGCGACCGGACCGCCGAAGCCGTGCTCAGTCAGCGTGCGGCGGAACGGTGCAGTGCCTGCGCCGCTCCGCCGCCGGTGCGCGACGGCACCTGCTCCGAGCCAAGGGCGGTGTCGGCGAGGGCTGAAGGCTGCGACATGGAGTTCGGACGGCGGCCGCCCCGACCCTCGCCCAGCACCTGCCAGCCGCCCCGGGTCAGCGTGATGTACGCGCCGCACCGCAGCCCGTGCAGTGTGCAGGCGTCCCGCAGCCCCCACATCCACGCTCCGTCCTCCTCCGTCCAACGCTCGTCCCCTTCGCGGCAGTAGAGCAGTACCGCGGTGCGGACGGGCGTACGGCGGCGCAGATCATGCGGGATGACGCGGCGCAGATGCGCCAGCAGTGAGTTCCGGAACTCCCATCCGTCGGCCGTCACCGAGCGGCGGGCGAACGAGGCGCTCGCCGTCAGGCGCTCCTCGTGGTCCAGGACGGCGACCACAGCGGTGGCCGGGGTCGGCCGGTGCCTGGCGTGCAGGCCGCTGACCACCTCACGCGGGCTGCGCAGCAGGGGTATTCCGGCCGCTGCCCACTCGGCCGGTTCGAGCATTCTGGCAAGGCGGTTGGCGGAGTCGGCGGCTGCCGACATCGAAGTGGCTGCGGACGGAGCGAATCCGAAGGTCACGGTCCTCCCTTCGCATACGCGCCCACGATGCGGGCAGGGTCGGGTGAGGGCGCGCCGCGGCACAGCCCTCTCGGGCCCGCGAAAGGACCGTGCGGGGAGCGAGTCCAATTCTTCCTGGCGTATCGGCAGGCGGCAACGAGCAATTGGTGAGGCTGACGGTATTCAGCCGGAATGACACGGATATCCCTGCCCAGTCCGGCCCCGCCCGACCCCTCCCGTCACGCCTGAACGGCGAGGACCAGCGGAAACACCGCCTCCGCCCCGGCCCGACGCAGCAAGCGGGCCGCTACGGCGAGAGTCCAGCCGGTGTCCGAGAGATCGTCCACGAGCAGTATGGGTCCGTCCGCGGCCGCCAGGGCATCCGCGAGGTCGGGCGGGACGACCAGCCTCTCGTGCAAAGCGCGGACCCGATGCGCACTGTTGGTCTGAGATATCCGCACGGCATCGGCGTCCGGAGCGAGGCCCACCTGCCCCAGCAGGGGCATCCGGCCCACTTCGGCGATGTGCCTGCCGAGCGATTCGATGAGCTGGGGTCTGCGCTCCGAGGCCATGGTGACGACACCGACCGGGCGGGAAACGGCGTCGGCGGCCCCAGGAGCCCAGCCTCCCGGCCCCTTGGCCCAGTCGGCCAGCACGGTCACCACGGCGTCGGCCACGTCACCCGGCACCCGAGCGTCGGGTGCCTGCGCCGCCAGTATCGGGCGCAGTCTGTTGCCCCACCCGATGTCGGTGAGCCTGCCCAGCGCCCGGCCGGTGCCGGAGAGCTCCGTCGCCGGAATCCTGCCCTTGAGATCGACGCCCACCGACGGGAGCCCGGTCGGCCACATCTTGCGGGGCTCCACCTCCACACCGGGCCTGCGAAGCTCACCTTTCGCGGTGTCCAGAGCGGCTTCGGAAACTCCGGCGTCGAACCGGGCGCCGGCACAGTTGTCGCAACGCCCGCACGCGGTCGCCTCCTCGTCGTCGAGCTGACGGCGCAGGAACTCCATCCGGCAGCCGTCCGTCGTGGCGTAGTCGCGCATGGCCTGCTGCTCGGCGGCGCGTTGACGGGCCACCCACGCGTAGCGTTCGGCGTCGTACGCCCAGGGCTCTCCCGTCGCGGTCCAGCCGCCCTTCACCCGCCTGACCGCCCCGTCGACGTCGAGCACCTTGAGCATGCTTTCCAGTCGTGCGCGCCGCAGATCGACCAGCGGCTCCAGGGCGGGCAGCGAGAGCGGACGCCCGGCCTGGCCCAGCGCGTCGATCGTGCGGCGGACCTGCTCCTCCGGCGGAAAGCCGACCGACGCGAAGTACCGCCAGATCGCTTCGTCCTCCTTGCCCGGCAGGAGCAGCACCTCGGCGTGCTCGACACCGCGTCCGGCGCGGCCCACCTGCTGGTAGTAGGCGATGGGGGAGGACGGCGACCCGAGGTGCACGACGAAGCCGAGGTCGGGCTTGTCGAAGCCCATGCCGAGCGCGGAAGTCGCCACCAGCGCCTTGACCCGGTTGGCCAGCAGATCGTCCTCCGCCTGCTGACGTTCCGCGTTCTCGGTGCGGCCGGTGTAGGAGGCGACTGCGTGCCCGCACTGGCGGAGATACGCGGTGACCTCCTCGGCGGCCGCGACCGTCAGCGCGTAGATGATCCCCGAGCCCGGAAGCTCCTTGAGATGGTCCCCGAGCCACGCCAGGCGGTGGGCCGCGTCGGGCAGCCGCAACACGCCGAGACTCAGACTCTCGCGGTCCAGCGAGCCCCTCAGCACCAGCGCGTCCGCGCCGGCGCCGGTACCCAGTTGCTCCGCCACGTCAGCGGTGACCCGGGCGTTCGCGGTGGCGGTGGTGGCGAGCACCGGCACACCGGAGGGAAGGTCGGCGAGCATCGTCCGCAACCGCCGGTAGTCGGGCCGGAAGTCGTGGCCCCAGTCGGAGATGCAGTGCGCCTCGTCCACGACGAGCAGCCCGGTGGACGCGGCGAGCCGGGGCAGTACCTGGTCGCGGAAATCGGGATTGTTGAGGCGTTCGGGGCTGACCAGCAGGACGTCGACCTCACCGGCGGCCACCTCGGCCTGCACGGTGTCCCACTCCTCCGTGTTGGACGAATTGATCGTGCGCGCGCTTATGCCGGCGCGGGCGGCCGCCGCGACCTGGTTGCGCATCAGCGCCAGCAGCGGCGAGACGATGACCGTCGGCCCGGCGCCCAGGGCACGCAGAAGGGAGGTGGCGACGAAGTACACCGCGGACTTCCCCCAGCCGGTGCGCTGGACGACCAGCGCCCGACGCTTGTCCGCGACGAGTGCCTCGATGGCCCGCCACTGGTCCTCACGCAGCCGCGCGGTGCCGGAGGCGTCCCCGACGAGACGGGCCAGTATGGAATCGGCCGAAGCCCTGAGCTCTGCGCGGTCTGCGTTGGTCATGCCTCCCATGCAACCCGATGCATCCGACAACCGCGAACAGCCGATCACTCTCTGTGGATAAGTTATCCACAGGAGGTAGCGAAAATGTCCGGTCCGCGAGACGGTCTGGCCATGAACAAGCACCCCGAATCAATCGGTCCCTCCGAGGAACAGCAGATCACCCTGCGGGGCCCGGCCGAGCTGGCAGACGCTCTTCCCTATCTCATGGGCTTCCATCCGAGCGACAGCGTGGTCATGGTCGCCCTGCACGGTGGCCGAGGCCGGTTCGGAGCCAGGCTCAGGCTCGGCATCCCGCAGTCTCCGCTGGAGTGGCCGACGGTCGCCGAACAGCTCGCCGAATGCCTGATCAAGGGAAGCGAGCGGCGTGACGCCAGGCCCGACGCCATCGTCGTCTTCCTCTGTCAGGAGCCGGTGGACGGCGAGACGGGCAGCCAGACCATGGAGCGCCTGCGGCCGTTCGCCCAGCGGTTGCGTACGGCGTGCGGAGCGCTGGACGTGCCGGTTCTCGAAGCGTTGTGCATCTCAGGCAACCGCTTCTGGTCCTACGTCTGTCCCGATGCCCGTTGCTGCCCGGCCGAAGGCAACATGCTGGCCATGCCCGGTACCTCGGTGATGGCGGCGGCGGCCACCTACGCCGGCATTCAGGTGCGGGGGTCGCTGCGCCAGATGGAGGCGAGGCTCACACCGCCCACTCGCACATCGGGCGCCGCCCAGCAGCGCGCCCTGGACGCGGCGAGCAGCGCGATGGTGCCCTTGCTGCTCGACCAGGAACGCCGCCAGGAGCTCGCGGGTGACACGCTGAAACTCGCCGGGAGCCTGATCGACCGCCTCGGGCAGGCGCCCGCCACGGCACCCTCCCTCGCAGACATCAACGACGACCGGCTGATCGGCGACGAGGAGGCGGCGTCGATGATTCTCGGTCTTCAGGACAGGGATACCCGCGACAGGGCGGCGGAGTGGATGGAAGGCCCGAAAGCGCATGCCGCCTTGCGGCTCTGGCGAGCGCTGGCCCGCCGCTGCGTCGCCCCGTACGAAGAACACGCCGCAGCCCCTCTCACCCTGGCGGGCTGGGTCTCCTGGTCGACCGGCGACGAACCGGCCGCGCGCGTCGCGCTGGGGCTCGCTCTACGCCTGGATCCGCATTACACCTTTGCGCAATTGCTGCACGAGGCATGCAATCAAGGGCTCGACCCGGAAACACTGCGGCGCTGCCTGCGCGGCGAGCGCACCATGCGGGCAGCCCGGCCCGGCCGGCGTGCGGAACGGGTCGCGGGGGCCCGTCCCGCACGGGTGAGGCCGGTCGGGCGTGCCAGGACGCGTCCCGGCTCCGCTGGGCCCGGAGCGGCGGACAGGCGGCGGCCCGCCCGGCCCGGGGCGCAAGGGCGTCGCGGGACCAGGACCGGCCGTTGAGACCAGTGCGGCGCCGGACCCCCGGCGCCGCACGCGGGGCCGGCCGTACGCCTCACGTCGGTACAGGGGTGCCTGGCCCGTGCCCTTCGGGGCGCCCGGGGGCGGGCCCGGAAGGCCGGTGAAGAGTCGCGGGGAAGGGAGTGCTTATCGTCAGGAAGACGACTATGATCGCGGCATGCCGCCCTACGACCCCTCGACCTTTCCGCCGTTCGCCGTCACCGTCGACCTGGTGGTGCTTACGGTTCGTCGGCACGCCCTCTGCGCGCTGGTGGTACGTCGGGGTGAGACCCCGTTCCAGGGCAGGTGGGCCCTGCCGGGCGGTTTCGTCAAGGCCGACGAGGATCTCGGGGCCGCAGCGGCACGAGAACTCGTCGAGGAGACCGGCCTGTGCGCACAGGATCCGGCCGCCCCGGCCGTCGGCAACGGCGCACACCTGGAACAGCTCGCCACGTACGGGGACCCCGCCCGGGATCCGAGGATGAGGGTCGTCAGTGTCGCCCATCTCGCGCTGGCCCCCGATCTGCCCGCTCCCAGGGCGGGCGGCGACGCGAACAGCGCGCGATGGGCGCCCGTCGAGGACCTGCTCGGCCGCGAGGGCGGCTACGCACCGGACGGCGAGCATCAGGCGCCGTTGGCCTTCGACCACGCGAAGATCCTCGCCGATGGCGTCGAGCGGGCCCGGTCCAAGATCGAGTACTCCTCGCTGGCCACTGCCTTCTGTCCGCCCGCCTTCACGGTCGGCGAACTGCGCCGGGTGTACGAGGCGGTGTGGGGCGTAGTGCTGGATCCGAGGAACTTCCACCGCAAGGTGACGGGTACGCCGGGCTTCCTGGTGCCCACCGGAGGGACGACCACCCGGCAGGGAGGCCGCCCGGCCCAGCTGTTCCGGTCGGGCACGGCGACCGTGCTCAACCCCCCGATGCTGAGGCCCGAGGTCTGAGGTCCCGCCCGTCCGGTGCGTAGGCAAGGGCCGCCGCGCGCCCCGCCTTGCGCTAAAAGTCGGATATGTCGGGTTATCGTGCTGCGGTACTCACTCGCCGCCGGGCGGCTCCGCCTTCGCCGTCCCATTTCCTGCGAGAGAAGCGATGCTCCAGGCCATCGGACTCACCAGCACCCCCGCCCGTGGACAAGCCCCCGCCGTGGACGACCTCACCTTCGACGCGGAGCCGGGGTGCGTCACCGCGCTGCTGGGGGCGCCGGGGTCCGGAAAGACCGCGGCGCTGCGGTTGATGCTCGAACTGGATCCGGGGCGGGGGGTCACTTACTACCGGGGCAGGCCGCTGCATCGCCTCCCCAACCCGGCCGGTGAGGTGGGAGTGGTGTGGGGGGACGTGCCGGGGCACCCCGCCCGCACCGTTCGAGGGCAGCTGCGCATGCTCTGCGCCGCGGCAGGCGTACCCGTCTCCAGGGCCGACGAACTGCTCGACGCGGTGGGCCTCGCCGGTCTGAGGGACCAGCGCATCGCCACGCTCTCCCTCGGCATGGACCGTCGGCTGGCGCTCGCCTGCGCGTTGCTCGGGGACCCGCACACACTCCTTCTGGACGATCCGGCGGAAGGCTTGGCGCCGAGGGAGGCCGACTGGCTGCACGGGATGCTGCGTTCCCACGCCGAGCGGGGCGGAACCGTGCTGTTCGCGACCAGGGACCCCAAGGAGGCCGCGAGCTCGGCGGGCCATGTGGTCACCCTCGACGCGGGACGCGTGGTCGCCGACCAGGACGGGGCGGCCTTCTCCCGTACCCGCCTGCGGCCTCGTGTGGCGGTCCGCTCCCCTCAGGCCGCCCGCCTCGCCGCCATCGTCAGCCGGGAAGCGCGTGTTGCCCGACGGTCCGTAGAGGTCGTCGCCGAGGCGGCCGGCAACCGGCTCTCCGTGTACGGCAGTAGCTGCGCGGAAGTGGGCGACGCCGCGTTCCGGCACGGGCTTCCCGTTCACCAGCTCGCCGACGAAGTGGGTGACGCGCGTCCCGCGGGCGCGTCCGATGACCCGGCCGGCTGCCGCGCGGCCGGCACGGCCGACACCGGTGCCGTTCTCGCGGCTGAGGAGGACGGGGGCGCCCTGGTGCGGCCGGCCGGAGCCGATGGCCGTACGGCGGCAGCGCGGAGGTCCGTCGGTGCCGGCTCCGGTGCCTCCTTCCGCTCCACGCGTTCCCCCGCACGGGGTGAGCTCCCGCCGCCGATCAGACGGCGCCCGGCCCGGGGGCCGTTGCGGCCGGTGCGGTACGAACTTCGCCGCCTGTTCGGTGTGCGGACGACAGCCGTGATCGTGGCCGTCGTTCTGATCACTTCCGTAGGCCTCTCCGTACTGCTGGCCCGTGACGGCCGCACCCCGCTTGTCCACGTCATCGCCGCTTGGCCCTCGTTGCTGCCGCTTCCGCCCGCCGCACTCGGGGCCGGGCTTCTCGGAGCGCTCTCCTTCGGTGACGAGTTCCGCTATCCGGCACTCGCCGCCGGGCGGGGGAGTGTGCCCCGCAGACTCGGACTGCTCCTCGCCAAGCTGGCGGTGTGCGGGGCGATTGCCCTCCTGCTGGCGTCGCTCGTCGTGCTCGGCTCGGTTGCGACCCTGCGCGTCGTGTACGGCGGAAGCCTGCTCTCCATCCCCTCGAACGTGGTGTCGCTGGTGGTGAGCTGGTCCGCTCTGACGGTCGGCTGCGCCTGGGCCGGACTGCTGGCCGCCGGCATCTTCCGGGTGACGGCCGCGGGCATCGCCGCCGTGCTCGCCGTGCCCGTGGTGATGGTGCCGCTCGTTGAGCGGATGCCGAAGGCGGCGAGCACACGTTCGATGGCTGGGCTCCCAGGCCGGCTGCGGGACCTGGCCTGGCTCCAGTGGCCGGAGGAGGTGGATCGGTGGATGGTGGCCGGTGTGCGCATCCTGGCGCATCCCGTGGGTACCGCCCTGGCGCTGTCCCTGTCAGCCCTGGCCTGTGCGTTTCTGCTCACGAGCCTTCGCGGGAGGGTCCGTTGGTGAGCACGCGGCATGACGGGGGGCGGCGTCTCCGTAGCCCCTTCAGGGAAACGTCCGATTTATACCAGTAAGGCGTCAATTGAGGGGCGGGTGCCGATCACCCTTTCGTGTGCTTTTCAGCAAAGACCTCAAGGGGCGGATGGGACCCGCCGACAAAGGATGCGTGAGTACCCTTGCGCACACCATGATGACCACCGCCCGCTCCGCCGATTCCGGCCTCGCCGGCCCGGGTGAACTCGACCGTTACTCGTACGCGGAGGCGCCGGCCGGCGAGCGCGCCGCCACGCGCTCCTGGGACGGCGCCGAAGCCGAACTCGGCCGGGTGGGCCGACGGGGGTCGGCCAGCCGTGGCCGCGGGCTCCATGGCCAACTTGTTCAGCAACTGGGGCAGATGATCGTCTCCGGCGACCTCGGTGCGGACCGCCCCCTGGTGCCCGAGGAGATCGGCCAGCGTTTCGAGGTTTCCAGGACCGTTGTGCGGGAATCGCTGCGCGTACTGGAGGCGAAAGGGCTGGTCAGTGCCCGCCCCAACGTCGGTACCCGGGTGCGGCCGGTCAGTGACTGGAATCTGCTCGATCCCGACATCATCGAATGGCGCGCCTTCGGCCCGCAGCGTGATGACCAGCGCCGCGAGCTGGGGGACCTCAGGTGGACGATCGAGCCACTTGCCGCCCGCCTTGCCGCAGGACACGGGCGCGAGGACATTCAGCAGCGCCTTGTCGACATGGTCGAGATCATGGGGCACGCGCTCGGTCAGGGCGACATGATCACGTGCGCCCGCGCCGACGCGGAGTTCCACTCCCTGCTCATCCAGGCCGCGGGCAATCGCATGCTGGAGCACCTTTCCGGGATCGTCTCGGCGGCATTGCAGGTGTCCGGCGGCCCGGCCACCGCATGCGACCGGCCCAGCGAGGCGTCCCTCGCCCTGCACGCGCGCATTGTGGACGCCCTCGCCTCCGGTGACACGGCAGGCGCCGAGTCGGCCATGCGTCAGTTGCTGGTCGGCCACCACGAGGCGGAACGCGTGGTGCCGGCGCCGCGCGAGCACTGACCGCGGCGCGGGCAGGGTGTACGCGTCACGTGTCGTCGGACCTCGGCGGTCCGGCGACACAGGGCGGAGAGATGTCGCCTTGGTCGCGTTCATCGCAAATGGGGTGTGACTCGGGCCACGCGGAACGGCCGTAACACTCCTCGAAACAGCGCGATGACTTAAGAGGTGACCGTCGCAGAAGGAATACAGCAGCCGCTCAGGGCGCTGTGCACTTTTGAGGCCAAGCCCGCGCCGTCGGTGCATTCCCCGCCCGTCGGTCGTCGGTTCCAGCCCTCTTCGGGCCGGGCCGGAAGCCGTTTCCATCGTTCCGAGAGGTTGTTCGTGTCGGCCAGCACATCCCGTACGCTCCCGCCGGAGATCGCCGAGTCCGAATCTGTGATGGCGCTCATTGAGCGGGGAAAGGCTGATGGGCAGATCGCCGGCGATGACGTGCGTCGGGCCTTCGAGGCTGACCAGATTCCGCCAACCCAGTGGAAGAACGTTCTGCGCAGCCTCAACCAGATCCTCGAGGAAGAGGGTGTGACGCTGATGGTCAGTGCCGCGGAGCCGTCGAAGCGCGCCCGCAAGAGCGTTGCAGCGAAGAGCCCGGCCAAGCGCACCGCCACCAAGACCGTCGCGGCCAAGACGACGGTGACGCGGACCGTGGCGGCGCCCGCCGCCCCGTCCGAGCCCGCGGACCCGGCGGCCGAGGAGGCTCCCGCGGCCGCGCCCGCGAAGAAGGCCGCAGCCAAGAAGACGGCTGCCAAGAAGACCGCCGTGAAGAAGACGGCGGCCAAGAAGACGGCCTCCAAGAAGGCCGGCAAGCAGGACGAGGAAATCCTCGACGGCGACGACGTCGTCGAAGAGGTCAAGGCCGGCAAGGGCGAGGAAGAAGAGGGCGAGGGCGAGAACAAGGGCTTCGTCCTCTCCGACGACGACGAGGACGACGCGCCCGCGCAGCAGGTCGCCGTCGCCGGCGCCACCGCCGACCCGGTCAAGGACTACCTCAAGCAGATCGGTAAGGTCCCGCTCCTCAACGCCGAGCAGGAGGTCGAGCTCGCCAAGCGCATCGAGGCGGGTCTGTTCGCCGAGGACAAGCTGGCGAACTCCGACAAGCTCGCCCCCAAGCTCAAGCGCGAGCTGGAGATCATCGCTGAGGACGGCCGTCGCGCCAAGAACCACCTGCTGGAGGCCAACCTCCGTCTCGTGGTCTCGCTGGCGAAGCGCTACACCGGCCGCGGCATGCTCTTCCTGGACCTGATCCAGGAGGGCAACCTCGGTCTGATCCGCGCGGTGGAGAAGTTCGACTACACCAAGGGCTACAAGTTCTCCACGTACGCCACCTGGTGGATTCGGCAGGCGATCACTCGCGCCATGGCCGACCAGGCACGCACCATCCGTATCCCGGTGCACATGGTCGAGGTCATCAACAAGCTCGCTCGCGTCCAGCGCCAGATGCTCCAGGACCTGGGCCGTGAGCCCACTCCGGAGGAACTGGCCAAGGAACTCGACATGACCCCCGAGAAGGTCATCGAGGTCCAGAAGTACGGTCGTGAGCCGATCTCCCTCCACACTCCGCTGGGTGAGGACGGGGACAGCGAGTTCGGTGACCTGATCGAGGACTCCGAGGCGGTCGTCCCGGCCGACGCGGTGAGCTTCACGCTCCTCCAGGAACAGCTCCACTCGGTGCTGGACACGCTGTCCGAGCGCGAGGCGGGTGTGGTCTCCATGCGTTTCGGCCTCACCGACGGACAGCCGAAGACGCTGGACGAGATCGGCAAGGTCTACGGCGTGACGCGCGAGCGCATCCGTCAGATCGAGTCCAAGACCATGTCGAAGCTGCGCCACCCGTCGCGTTCGCAGGTTCTGCGCGACTACCTCGACTAGGCCGCAGCGCATCACGCAGCGTGGGCCCGGAACCCGTGGGGGTTCCGGGCCCACGCTGCGTTGCCTCCCGAGCACCACGTGAGGTGCGAGGCGGAGGTGCGCATCTGCGTCGCCGGAATGACTCTGGGTAGGCATGGTCCATCACAGAGTCAGGAGTACGCATGTCTCGCATTGTCGTCCGCACCTTCACCGGGGCGCTCGCCCTTGCCGCCACCACGGCCGTCATACCGCTCGCTTCCCCCGCCCCGGCGGTCGCCGACAGCATCATCATCGGAGGTCAGCCGGCTCACGTGGCGGACAGCCCCTGGGTGGTGGCGCTGTCCAGCCGTGACCGGTTCGGGGGTACTCGGGCCGGTCAGTTCTGCGGCGGTGTCGTGGTGGAGCCGAAGAAGGTGCTCACCGCCGCCCACTGCCTGAGCCGGGAGGCGCTCGGTACCGACGCGGATCAGTTGAGCGATCTGAAGATCATCTCCGGCCGGGACGAGCTGAACGGCACAGGCGGCAAGGAGATCCCGGTGAGTGGGACGTGGGTGAACCCCGGGTTCGACGCCACCACCAACAGTGGGGACGTCGCGGTGCTCACCCTTGCCGAGGCGCTGCCGGAGGAGGACGCGATCCCCCTTGCCGAGGCCGGTGACTCGGCCTACCGGGCCGGCACACCCGCGGTCGTCTACGGATGGGGCGATACCACCGGTTACGGCGACTACGCCTCGTCGCTCAGGTCCGCCCAGGTGGACATCCTGCCCGACAGCTCGTGCGAACAGGCGTACCCCGGTGGCACCACCGGTACGTACGACGCCTCGTCGATGCTCTGTGCGGGCGAACCCGAGGGCGGGTACGACGCCTGCCAGGGGGACAGCGGAGGGCCTCTGGTGGCGCAGGGGCGGCTCGTGGGGCTGGTGTCGTGGGGGAACGGCTGCGGGCGTGCCGGAAGCCCCGGCGTCTATACGCGGGTCTCTGCCGCCATCGGCTGGATGGCGAACGCCGGCTGACCGGCACGGGCTCCGCAGGTACGAGAACGGGCGGCTTCCCTCACCGGGAGGCCGCCCGTCGGCCGGTCCGGGACCGGCCCCTGGCTCGTCGTGGATGCAGAGGTGTCAGTGTTCCTCTTCGGCGGCTTGGGCCTGCACGGCCGTCAGTCGGTCCGTCTCATCCTGTATTTCCGCGGCGATCTTCTTGAGTTCCGGCTCGAACTTGCGACCGTGGTGGGCGCAGAAGAGCAGTTCACCGCCACTGATGAGCACGACGCGCAGATATGCCTGGGCGCCGCAACGGTCACAGCGGTCTGCTGCGGTCAGCGGGCTCGCGGGGGTCAGAACAGTAGTCACGTCGCCTCTTCTCTAGCTCGACGAGCTGTCGTACCAGGGTCAACATCCAACCAGGCCGAAAACGTTCCCGCTCGTGGCTTTTCTTCGAAACTTCTTCTCGAGATGGCTGTCTGTTGCCGGTTCGCGGCGAATGTGCCGTATTGCGTGGCGCTACGGTTTCGCGTTGCTTGGCTTGGTCAGTCCGGGCCGGCTGGCTTGCCGGTTGTTCATGAGGACGTGCCCGGAGCCTAAATGGTTCATGCCTGGAAGGGAACGTGATGTGCATGTCACCCCTGCGGGGAGATCGAACGTGTATGCGAGTCTGGTCTAGGGTGAGGTTCTTCCAGGGTGGCGTTTCACCCGCTCTACCAGGCATCGGTACCCTCACAGCGGCACCGAAGCCGAGCCCGTGACCCACAGGGCCCCAAATGAAATTCAGCGAGGAGCGAACCGCGTGACCGCCGATACGTCCGTGCCGTCCACTGCGCTGCTGACCGGAGCAGACCGAGACGGTTCCAACTACACCGCGCGGCACCTGCTCGTACTCGAGGGGCTCGAAGCGGTTCGCAAGCGCCCGGGTATGTACATCGGGTCCACCGACAGCCGCGGTCTGATGCACTGCCTCTGGGAGATCATCGACAACTCCGTCGATGAAGCCCTCGGGGGCTACTGCGACCACATCGAGGTCGTACTTCACGACGACAACTCCGTCGAGGTCCGGGACAACGGCCGGGGCATCCCGGTCGACGTCGAGCCCAAGACGGGTCTTTCCGGCGTCGAGGTCGTCATGACCAAGCTGCACGCCGGAGGCAAGTTCGGCGGCGGCTCCTACGCCGCGTCCGGCGGGCTGCACGGCGTCGGCGCCTCCGTGGTCAACGCCCTCTCCGCCAGGCTCGACGTCGAGGTCGACCGCAACAGCGCGACCCACTCGATCAGCTTCCGGCGCGGTGTCCCGGGGATCTTCACCGAGCAGGGCCCGGACAGCCCGTTCGACCCGGCCAACGGGCTGCGCAAGGGCAAGCGTGTCCCGAAGACGCGCACCGGCACGCGAGTGCGGTACTGGGCCGACCGGCAGATCTTCCTCAAGGACGCGAAGCTCAGCCTGGAGACGCTCCACCAGCGGGCCCGCCAGACGGCCTTCCTCGTCCCCGGCCTGACCATCGTCGTGCGCGACGAGCGCGGCCTGGACGGAGCGGGCAAGACGGAGGAGACCTTCCGCTTCGACGGAGGCATCAGCGAGTTCTGCGAATACCTGGCCCAGGACAAGGCCGTCTGCGACGTTCTGCGCCTGACCGGGCAGGGAACGTTCAAGGAGACCGTCCCGGTCCTGGACGATCGCGGGCACATGACGGCCACCGAGGTCACGCGCGAACTGGGCGTGGACATCGCGCTGCGCTGGGGCACCGGGTACGAGACCAACGTGAAGTCCTTCGTCAACATCATCGCCACCCCCAAGGGCGGCACCCATCTGACCGGGTTCGAGCGCGCCGTGACCAAGACGGTCAACGAGGTGCTGCGCTCCGCAAAGCTGCTGCGCGTGGCGGAGGACGACATCGTCAAGGACGATGCCCTGGAGGGCATCACCGCGGTCGTGACCGTACGCCTGGCGGAGCCGCAGTTCGAGGGCCAGACGAAGGAGGTGCTCGGCACCTCGGCGGCCAACCGGATCGTCGCCAACGTCGTGGCCAAGGAGCTCAAGGCGTTCCTGACCTCCACCAAGCGGGACGCGAAGGCACAGGCCAGGGCCGTCCTCGACAAGGCGGTGGCAGCCGCTCGTACCCGCATCGCGGCCCGCCAGCACAAGGAGGCCCAGCGCCGCAAGACGGCGCTGGAGTCGTCCTCCCTGCCGGCGAAGCTCGCCGACTGCCGCAGTGACGACGTGGAGCGCAGCGAGCTGTTCATCGTGGAGGGCGACTCCGCGCTCGGTACGGCGAAGCTCGCCCGGAACAGCGAGTTCCAGGCGCTGCTGCCGATCCGCGGCAAGATCCTCAACGTTCAGAAGGCGTCGGTTTCCGACATGCTGAAGAACGCCGAGTGCGGTGCGATCATCCAGGTCATAGGAGCCGGCTCCGGGCGTACCTTCGACATCGACGCCGCCCGCTACGGCAAGATCGTCCTGTTGGTCGACGCCGATGTCGACGGCGCCCACATCCGGATCCTGCTGCTGACGCTTTTCCAGCGGTACATGCGGCCGATGGTGGAGGCGGGCCGGGTCTTCGCCGCCGTGCCGCCGCTCCACCGGATCGAACTGGTCCAGCCCAAGAAGGGCCAGGACAAGTACATCTACACCTATTCGGACAACGAGCTGCGCCAGCGGCTGCTGGAGCTCCAGCGCAAGAACATCCGCTACAAGGACTCGATCCAGCGCTACAAGGGGCTGGGCGAGATGGACGCCGACCAGCTGGCGGAGACGACGATGGACCCCCGTCACCGCACGCTGCGGCGGATCAACATCGGTGACCTGGAGTCCAGCGAGAAGGTCTTCGACCTGCTGATGGGCAACGAGGTGGCGCCGCGCAAGGAGTTCATCACCAGTTCGGCGGCGACGCTGGACCGCTCACGCATCGACGTCTGAGCGTCCGCTCCAAGGTCGGCGTCCGGTGCGGCCCGGCCCCGGATGTCGTCTCCACCCGTGGGTGGAGACGACATCTCCACCCATGATCCACCCTGGAGCCGATCTGCCGGGCTGGGCACTTCCGTAGCTTCGGAGACGCAGAACTTCCCGCATCTCGGAGGCGCCCATGTCCGGGTTCGTCAACGCCCTGGTGATCATCGCTGTCATCGCCCTCGTCGTGGTCCGTCAGTGCTCGGCGCAACGGATCTCCGGCGACCGGCGCTGGTGGGTTGTGCCCGGCGTTCTGCTCGTCATGGCCCTGCGGGAGCCCGGACTCGTCGACCCGCACCATCGGACAGCCTCGGCTGCCGTCCTGGGCGCCGAGCTCGTCGTCGGGCTGGTCACGGGGGCCGGGTGGGCGTGGACATCTCGCGTCTGGCGTGCTGAGGACGGCTCCCTGTGGAGCAGGGGGACCAAGGCCACGGCTCTGGTCTGGGCCGGCGGACTGGCCCTGCGAGCGGCTCTGTACGGCGTCGCGGTGCTGCTGGACGTCCATCAGGGCAGCCCCGCCCTGATGGCGGCTCTCGCGGCGACTCTGCTGCTACGGGAGGGGCTCCTGGCATGCCGGGCCGCGACGATACCCCGGACGGCCGCAGGGCCCGTCGTCGGCTCCGCGGTGCGGCAGGAGTGGAAGGACCGCGTGTGACCCCCGATGCCTGGACGAGCTGGCCGTCGAGGGAGGCCCTCGCTCGGGACACCCGCAGCCGCCCGCGGAGCGTGATCGCGTGGTCCGTGCGGGCCGGCTTGCTCACGCTCATGCTGTGGGGGACCGTCACCAGCGGGCTGTTCCGGCCCTGGGAGGTCGTCGTCGGGCTGATCGGGGTGCTCGTCTGCGCGCTGCTCGCCGTCGCCTTCTTCCGCACCACCCTCGACAACCGCCTGTGGCCGTCGCTCGGCCTGCTCGGAATGCTCATGCTGGCCGGATTCGGGGCGGGGCAGGCGGGGGCGGTGGTGCCCGCTACGGTGCTCTGGTGCGGCTGCGCCGTCACCGCTCTGGAACGGCTGCCCCTCGCGGCGGGAGCTCCGGCTACAGCGGTGGCCCTCGGTGCCTACGTGGTGGTGGACACCGACGACTGGTCGACCACCGCGGTGACCACGGTCGGGCTGTGCCTCGCCGGGTACGTCCTCCGCCTGGACGCCGAGGCCCGTGGCAGTGCGCAACGGCTGCTCGCCCAGGAACGGGCGGCCCGGGTCGCGGAGGCGGAGAGGGCCGCGCTGGACGAACGATCGAGGATCGCCAGGGAGATCCACGACGTGCTGGCCCACAGCCTGTCCGCGCAGCTGGTGCACCTGGAGGCCGCACGCCTGCTGATCGAGAGAGAGCCTGCCGGGGAGTTCCGGGATCAGGTCCTGCAACGGGTGGTCGCGGCCCGGTCGATGGCCCGCGAGGGCCTCTCGGAGACCCGCCAGGCGCTCTCCGCGCTACGGGGCGAGGTGTCACCGGTGGAGGACTTCCTGCGGCAGCTGGTGACGGCTGAGCCGGCCGAGGTCAGGGTCGAGGGGGAGCGGCGCACACTGACCGCTCAGGCGTCGCAGGCGGTCCGGCGGGTGGCACAGGAGGCCCTGACCAACGTGCGCAAGCACGCCCCCGGCGCCAGAGTGCTGCTTCGGTTGGAGTACCAGCACGACTTCGTCGTGCTGGAAGTCAAGGACTCGGGAGGGCGGAGTCCGGAAGGGGACCTGGCCGTCAGCGGTTCCGGATACGGTCTGCTCGGGATGCGGGAGCGCGCCGAGTTGCTGGGCGGCACGCTGGAGGCAGGCCCGGGCAAGGAGGGGTTCGTGGTGAGTCTGCGGGTGCCCGCGTGACGGCGCGGGTGGTGGTGGCCGACGACCAGGCGGTGGTACGGGAAGGCATCGTCATGCTGCTCGGTCTGCTGCCCGGCATCGAGGTCGTCGGATCGGCGAAGGACGGGGAGGAAGCGGTCGCGCAGGTGGCCGAGCACGCGCCGGACGTAGTGCTGATGGACCTGCGGATGCCCCGATGCGACGGGGTCGAGGCGACCCGGCGGATCCGTGAGGAGTTCCCCGGCACGCAGGTCGTGGTGCTCACGACCTTCGCCGACGACGACTCCCTGTTCCCCGCGCTCAGGGCGGGAGCGCGGGGATACCTCACCAAGGACGCCGGGGGCGAGGAGATCGTGAGAGCCGTCCAGGCCGTTCTCTCAGGAGAGGCGGGGCTCTCGCCGACGGTGCAGCGCCGGCTCCTGGAGCAGGTGACCGAGGGACCTCTCGGGTCCGGTGGCGGCGGTGGGCCGGGGCCGCCGGACGGGATGACTCCCCGGGAGGCCGAGGTGCTGGTTCTGATCGCCGAGGGGATGTCCAACACGGACATCGCGCGCGCCCTCCACATCTCGCAGGCCACGGTGAAGAGTCACATCAACAACCTCTTCGCCAAGGCGGGCCTTCGCGACCGGGCCCAGGCGGTGCGCTATGCGTACATGCGAGGGCTGGTGCGCCCGCCCGGGAGATCCTTCACCTGAAGAGGTGAAGTCTCGCGAATGAAGTGCCCTGGATCTTCCCGATCTGCCCATTCTTGGCTATGCGGCCGAAGTGGTCCGTGGACAAGGGGAGTTGTTCGGTGGAGAAGGAAGCAGGGCGCGAGTCCGCAGCGATGCGGCTCGACGACCCGTGGGACGACGCGCTGACCTCCGGGTGGGGGGAGCCGGACGGCGCGGCCGGCTCCACTCCCGTGGTGGTGCCCGGGCCGTCCGCGCCGCGCGGTGGCCACAGCGCGGCCGACATCTATCTGGAGGTGCAGCGCAGCGAGGCGTTCCAGGAGGTGCGCCGTCGCTACCGGCGCTTCGTCGTGCCCGCCACCACGGCCTTCTTCGTCTGGTACCTCGCCTATGTGGTCACGGCGGTGACCGCGCCCGGGCTGATGGCGCGGCCGGTGGCCGGGGCGGTCAATGTGGCGATGGTCGTGGGGCTCGGCCAGTTCCTGACGACGTTCCTGCTCACCGGGGCGTACGCACGGCACGCGCGGTTGCGCAGGGACCGGGCCGCGCTGGATCTGCGGTGGGAGACGCAGGAGATGACACGGGGGGCCGGGCGTTGAGCGGCGACCACCAGACCCTGGCGCTGCTGCTGTTCAGCGCCTTCATCGCGGTCACCCTGGGCATTACCACCTGGGTGAGCCACAACAGGCACGGCTCGGCGGAGGAGTTCTACGCGGGCGGCCGACTGTTCTCGCCCATGGAGAACGGTTTCGCCATCGCGGGCGACTACATGTCCGCCGCATCCTTCCTGGGCATCTCCGGCCTGATCGCCCTCTTCGGCTACGACGGCATGCTGTACTCGGTGGGCTTCCTGGTCGCCTGGCTCGTCGTCCTGCTGCTCGTCGCCGAACTCGTGCGCAACTGCGGCCGGTTCACCCTCGCCGACGTGGTCGCGGCCCGCATGGCGGAGCGTCCGGTCCGTATCGCCGCGGGGACGTCCTCGGTCACCGTGTCGGTGCTCTACCTGGTGGCGCAGATGGTCGGTGCCGGCAGTCTGGTGGCGCTGCTTCTCGGCGGGACGAGCGGAGCCGCCCGTTCCTGGACCGTCGTCGGCGTCGGGGCGCTCATGGTCGTGTACGTATCGCTCGGCGGGATGCGGGCCACCACTTGGATCCAGATCGTCAAGGCCGTTCTGCTGATGGCGGGCACCGTGGTGCTCACGGTGCTCGTGCTGGTCCACTTCCACGGGAACGTCAACGCGTTGCTGAGCTCCGCCGCCGACCGCAGCGGGTACGGCAAGGACTTCCTCTCGCCCGGTCTCCGGTACGGCGGGAGCTGGACGGCGCGCATCGACTTCATCAGCCTCGGCCTCGCCCTGGTGCTGGGCACCGCAGGGCTGCCGCACATCCTGTCCCGCTTCTACACCGTCCCCACCGCCCGCGCCGCCCGCCGGTCCGTCGTCTGGTCCATCGGCCTCATCGGCAGCTTCTACCTGATGACCATCGTGCTGGGCTTCGGGGCCGCCGCGCTGGTCGGTTCGGCCGAGGTACGGGAGTCGAATGCCGCGGGGAACACCGCTGTGCCGTTGCTGGCCATGACGCTGGGCGGGGGCGAGGGCTCCACCGGGGGGACGATCCTGTTCGCCGTGGTGGCCGCCGTCGCCTTCGCCACCATCCTGGCCGTCGTCGCCGGGATCACCCTCGCCTCGTCGGCATCCGTCGCCCACGATCTCTACGCCTCGCTCAAGCGGGCCGGTGCCAAGCAGCGCAGCGAAGTGGCCGTGGCCCGGGTGGCGGCGGCAGGCATCGGGGTCGCCGCCATCGGGCTGGGGCTGCTCGCCCAGGACCTCAATGTGGCCTTCCTGGTGGGGCTCGCCTTCGCCGTCGCCGCGTCGGCCAATCTCCCGGTCCTGCTCTACTCGCTGTTCTGGCGGAACTTCACCACGCGCGGGGCGGTCTGGTCCGTCTATGGCGGGCTGATCCCCGCCGTGCTGCTCGTGGTGTTCTCCCCGGTCGTTTCCGGCAGCCCCAGCTCGCTCTTCCCCGGCGTCGACTTCCAGGTCTTCCCCCTGGAGAACCCTGGCCTGGTCTCCATCCCGCTGGGCTTCCTCGCCGGCTGGATCGGGACCGTCACCTCGAACGAGCCACCGGATGCGGCCAAGCACGCGGAGATCGAGGTGCGCGCGATGACCGGGGCCGGGGCGGTCTGAGCACCGGCTCCTTCAGTCAGACTCCATCCGTGCAGAACACGCATTCCTCCCAGAACGGCAGCCCGTTCAGGACGCGGTGACGTACGCAGGAGGCCATCGCGGCCTCCTGCGGCCCGGGCAGGACGCCCTCGCCGGCCTTCGCGGTGGCGGGGTCGAAGTCTTCGATCATCGCCCGATAGGTGCGCAAGTAACCTTCCACTCGCGCTGGTTCGTACGTCAGCTCGTCCCACCGATGGTGGGACAGGGCCAGATCGAGGACGCGCAGCAGGAAGTCCTTGGCCGCTGCGGTCTCCTGCGGCGAGCCGCCCCAGTCCAGCTCCTCCAAGTCGAAGCCGACCACGCCGCGTCCCAGCACGTTCTGGTTCTGGAGCGACAGGAGTGCGGCGAATCGGAAATCCCAGGGCTCCCGGGCCAGCTCCGAGACGGCGAAGGTCAGTACGTCCACGAAGACCGCCGTACCGCCGTTGGTCATGGACAGGGACCGGCCGTCGCCGCCCTCGAATTCGTTCATGTCGTCGAGGGTATGGGCGGCTCGGCGCATGCCCCAAAGGGTGCCTCGACCGGGCGGTGGCGGGTACGGTGGCGCCGGCGGGGGGAGCGGGCGACCGAAGGTCCGGCGAAGGAGCGGAAAGTCGGCCTCCGGGGACTTGCTGAAATTCGTCTCTGATTCCGCCCCCACGCAATCTGCTTGCGTTTCTTGCGCTAATCTTGCGCGTATGACGCGACGACTTGCTCAGGTGGCACAGAAGGTTGGAGTCAGCGAGGCCACGGTCAGCCGGGTGCTCAACGGCAAGCCGGGCGTTTCCGACGCCACGCGGCAGGCCGTGCTCTCCGCGCTGGACGTCCTCGGTTACGAGCGCCCGACCCAGCTGCGCGGTGAACGGGCCCGCCTGGTCGGCCTCGTCCTGCCAGAACTGCAGAACCCGATCTTCCCCGCCTTCGCCGAGGTCGTCGGTGGTGCGCTCGCCCAGCAGGGCCTCACTCCGGTCCTCTGCACCCAGACCAAGGGGGGCGTCTCCGAGGCGGACTACGTCGAACTGCTTCTGCAGCAGCAGGTATCGGGCGTGGTCTTCGCCGGTGGTCTCTACGCCCAGGCCGACGCCCCGCACGATCACTACAAGGTGCTGGCCGACCGCAAGATCCCCGTCGTGCTGATCAACGCGGCCATCGCCCACCTCGGCTTCCCCTGCGTCTCCTGCGACGACTCCGTGGCCGTCGAGCAGGCGTGGCGCCATCTCGTCTCCCTGGGCCACGAACGCATCGGCCTGGTGCTCGGTCCCTCGGACCACATGCCTTCGCAACGCAAACTGGCCGCCGCCCGGGCGCTCGCGGAGGAGTCCGGCGCGACCATCCCGGACCAGTGGGTGACCCGGGCGATGTTCTCGCTGGAGGGTGGGCAGGCCGCCGCCGCGCGGCTGCTCGACGAGGGCGTCACCGGCTTCATCTGCGCCAGCGACCCCCTGGCCCTCGGGGCGGTGCGCGCGGCGCGGCGGCGGGGCCTGTCGGTGCCCGACGACGTGTCCGTCGTGGGATACGACGACTCGGCCTTCATGAACTGCACCGAGCCCCCGCTCACCACCGTGCGCCAGCCCATCGAGGCGATGGGACGAGCCGCCGTGGAACTGCTCTCCGTGCAGATCGGCGGGCGCGCGGTGCCGTCGGACGAGCTCCTCTTCGAGCCGGAACTGGTTGTCCGGGGTTCCACGGCCCAGCCCCCGCGCACGTCTTCCCGCTGACCGTCGGGATTTTGCGCCACCGTAGCGGCCAATTGCGCCGCTACGGGGACGGGAGGGGCTGGGGCGGCCGGGGGCCGGTGTAGTGCCCGCTGGGGCGCATCCGCAGCGGGCGTTCCCCGTACTCCTCCAGTGCATGCGCGATCCAGCCCGCCGTACGGGAGATCGCGAACACCGTCTCCCCCGCCTCCGAGGGCATGCCCGAGGCGACCGAGAGCACGGCCAGCGCCAGATCGACGTTGGCATGCAGAGGGACGTCCCGGGCGGTGGTGGCCACCACGTCGCGCGCGGCGGCCAGGGCCGGTCCGGCCTGCGGGATGCGTTCGAGCAGGCCGAACAGCGTACGGGCGCGAGGGTCCTCGCCCGTATACAGCCGGTGCCCGAGCCCCGGCACCCGGCGCCCCGCCCGCAGATGGTCCGCCACCACCGGCGCGGCGCCACCGCGCTCCAGGACCTCGGCCAGCATGCGGTGGGCCAGCCCGCTCGCCGCCCCGTGCAAGGGGCCTTCCAGCACGCCGAGCCCCGCCGACACCACCGCGTACGGATGGGCCCGGGCCGATGCGGCGACCCTCGCTGCCAGCGTCGAGGCAGCGAGATCGTGGTCGATGAGCAGCGCAAGCGCGGTGTCCAGAGCGGTGAGTGACGGCTCGTCCGGCAGCCGAGCGGTGAGTTTCGGCCACAGTTGGGCAGCCAGAGCGGAGGGTGCGGCGGGTTCGGCCGGATCAGCTGTGCCGCGCTCGCGACCGCCCGCCCTCGGCAGCGCCGCGACCAGCGTCGGAATCAGGCTGCGCGCGCTACCGAGCACCGTCTCGCGCGACAGGTCGAAACGCAGCGGGTCGGCGGCAGCAGCGGCCACCACGGCCACCCGGAGCCGGTCCGTGGAGCCGCAGTGCTCCGGCAGTGCGCCGACCGCCCGCCGGGCCGCCGGCACCACCTGTGCGGGAGCCGTGAAGCGGGTACCCGGCCGCAGCTCACCGGTCCACAGCCACTCGGCGACCTCCTCGTACGAATGGCGCGTGGCCAACTCCGTCGCGTCCACGCCCCGGAAGTAGTAGCGGTCGGCGTCGATGAGGGTGATGCCGGTGCGGACGGCCGGCTCGCCCGGGGCCGGTGCCGTCTCCCTGCGTCCCGTGCGCCGGGCCAGCGCGTCGACCTCGGCCGCGTCGAACGTACTGCCGCGACCACCCGGCGCCCGGCTACTGCTCAGCTGCCCCCGGCTGACGTACGCGTACACCGTCTCGGGCTTCACCCCGAGCCGTTCGGCCGTCTCCCGCGTGGTGAGCCGCTGCCCGTCCGCCTCTGATCGCTCCGTCATGCCGCCACCGTATCCATATGCCGTCATCGGCATCCATGCACTTACATTGATCGAATCAATATTGACAGGAATCCAGTCATGCATGGACAGTCAAATCAATATCAAGAAGCCGACCGACTGTCCACGGAGGAAGCAATGACGACCATGACCGGCGGAACACCGCTCGACGTCCCCCGAGGTCTCGCGGGTGTCGTCGTGACCGATACGGCGCTCGGAGACGTCCGGGGGCGCGAGGGCTTCTACCACTACCGCCAGTACTCGGCGGTCGAGCTCGCACAGACCCGCAGCTTCGAGGACGTCTGGTACCTCATGACCGAGGGCGAGCTGCCCGGCCCGGAGGCCCGTGCCGATTTCGCCGCCCGCACGGCCGCCCTGCGCGTCCTGCCCGACGCCGTACGCGAGGCGCTGCCCGCCATAGCGCGTGCGAGCGCGGTCTCGGGCCCGCTGTCCGGGCTGCGCACAGCGCTCTCCCTGCTCGGCGCGTCGGCGGGGTTCCGGCCCGTGTACGACATCGACGCGGACCGGCGCCGGGCCGACGCCCTGGCCGTCTGCGCCGCCGTCCCCACCGTGCTGACCGCCCTGCACCGCCTCGGCCAGGGCCTCGCCCCCGTCGAGCCGCGCGCCGACCTGCCCCACGCGGCCAACTACCTGTACATGCTCACCGGGTCCGTCCCGGACGAGGACCGGGCCAGGGCGGTCGAGCAGTATCTGATCTCCACCGTGGACCACGGCTTCAACGCCTCCACGTTCACCGGACGAGTCGTCGCCTCGACCGGAGCGGACGTCGCCGCCTGCCTGGTGGCCGCCGTCGGAGCGCTCTCCGGCCCCCTGCACGGCGGCGCCCCCAGCCGCGCCCTGGACACGCTCGACGCGATCGGCACCCCCGACCGCATCGACGGCTGGATCCGCGAACGGGTCCTCGCCGGCGACCGGATCATGGGCTTCGGCCACCCGGTCTACCGCACCGAGGACCCCCGCTCGCGCATGCTCCGGTCCATCGCCCAGGGCTTCGGCGGCCCGCTCGTGGAATTCGCCGTCGAGGTGGAGCGCCAGGTGGAGGCGATCCTCGCCGAGCTCAAACCGGGACGCGAACTGCACACCAACGTGGAGTTCTACGCCGGGGTGGTCATGGAACTGTGCGGGCTGCCGCGCGAGATGTTCACGCCCACCTTCTGCACGGCGCGGGTCGTGGGGTGGAGCGCCAATATCCTGGAACAGGCGGAGGACTCCAAGATCATCCGCCCGGCGGCCCGCTACGTCGGCCCGCCCCCGCCGCAGCCGGTCCCGGCCGTCTGACCTCGCAGGAAGGCACCCGTTGAGCTCGTCGTCGCCCCACCGCCCCCGCATCCCGGTCGTCGTCCTCGCGGGATTCCTGGGATCCGGCAAGACGACGCTGCTCAACCACCTCCTGCTCCACCGGGCGGGCAACCGGATCGGCGTGATCGTCAACGACTTCGGGGCCATCGAGATCGACGCCATGACGGTCTCCGGACAGGTCGGATCCACCGTGTCACTGGGCGGCGGCTGCCTGTGCTGCGCGGTCGACGTGAGCGAACTGGACACCTATCTGGAGACCCTGACCCGGCCCTCCGCCCGGCTCGACGTCATCGTCATCGAGGCGAGCGGCCTCGCCGAGCCGCAGGAGCTCATCCGCATGATCCTCGCCAGCGACAACCCTCACATCGTGTACGGGGGACTGGTCGAGGTGGTCGACGCCGCCGAGTTCGAGACGACCCGGGAGCGCCATCCGGAGATCGGGCGCCATCTCGCGGTGGCCGATCTCGTCGTGCTCAACAAGACGGACCGGGCCGGGGACGAGGAGTGTGCCCGCGTCCGGAAGGCCGTCGCGGAGACCGGAAGCACCGCCGCGGTCATCCCGGCCACGTACGGGCGCATCGACCCCGAGCTGCTCTTCGACCCGGCGCGGCGGCCCGAGGGCGAGGAGAAGGCCCGCCAGCTCACCTTCGAGGACCTGTACCTGGAGGAGCGCGCGGCGGAGGACGGCGACGGGCACGGGGGCCATCTGCACACCGCGTACGAGAGCGTCGACTTCGACTCCGGCGTGCCGATGGACCCACGCCGGCTGATGCGATTCCTCGACTCCCGGCCCGAGGGGCTGTACCGCATCAAGGGATACGTCGACTTCGGCGCGGGCGACCCCGGCAACGCCTACGGGGTGCACGCCGTCGGCAGATTCCTGCGGTTCACCCCCAGGCCCTGGACGCGCGGCGAGCCGAAGCGGACCCAGCTCGTCCTGATCGGCTCCGGCATCGACGTACCTGCCCTGCGTGAGGAACTGGAGAACTGCGGGGTCCCGGAGGACCCGGCCGGGGAAACGCGGCAGGACGCCGCACACGAGCGAGCCATGTGGGGCGTCCTGCGTTACGTACAACAGCCGGGCGGCAACGACGCGTAGAGCCTTCCGTCGCCGGGCCGGACGCCCTACGCCGGGCCGGCGATCACCGCGACCGGGCTCTCCAGCGGCGTCCCCGAACCGTCGCGCCGCGGGTCGGGCCCGGGCAGCGAGGCCGGGGCACCGTTCTTCTGAGCCGCCCTGGCCGGCAGTGCGCCCGCCCAGGCGAACACCAGCACGTCCTCGCCCTTCAGGAACCGCTGGCAGCGCACCCCACCGGTCGCCCGGCCCTTGCGCGGATACTGGTCGAACGGGGTGAGCTTGCAGGTCAGGACCGAGTCGTCCAGCGTGCCGTGCGAGCCGGCGACCGTGAACACCGCTGCGTCCGCCGCCGGGTCCACCGCCGCGAACGAGAGCACCCGCGCCCCCGCTCCCAGCTTGACGCCCGCCATACCGCCGGCCGGCCGTCCCTGCGGGCGCACCTGCGCGGCCGGGTAGCGCAGGAGCTGTGCGTCCGACGTGATGAAGACCAGGTCCTCCTCACCCGTCCGCAGCTCCGTCGCGCCGACGATCCGGTCACCGTCCTTCAGGGCGATGACCTCCAGCTCGTCCTTGTTGGCCGGGTAGTCCGGCACCACGCGCTTGACGACGCCCTGCAGCGTGCCGATGGCGAGACCCGGTGACGACTCGTCGAGCGTGGTGAGGCAGACGACGTCCTCGTCCGCCTCCAGGGTGAGGAACTCGCCGACCGCCGCCCCGCCCGACAGATTCGGCGCCGCGTGCGTGTCCGGCAGCTGGGGGAGATCGATCACCGTGAGCCGCAGCAGCCGCCCGCTGGAGGTCACCACCCCGACGTCACCGCGAGCCGTCGCCGCCACCGCCGAGACGATCGCATCGTGCTTCGACCGCCTGGCACCCTCCGGGACGAGGATCGGCTCGTCGTTGGCCGTACGCGCCAGCAGCCCCGTCGAGGACAGCAGTACCCGGCACGGGTCGTCCGCCACCTCCAGCGGCACCGACGCGACCTGCGAACCGGCCGACTCCAGCAGTACCGTACGCCGGGCCGTGCCGAACTTCTTCGCGACCGCGGCCAGTTCCGTGGAGACCAGCTTGCGCAGTTCGGTGTCCGATTCCAGGATCGACGTCAGCTCGGCGATCTCGGCGTCCAGCCGGTCCCGCTCGCTCTCCAGCTCGATCCGGTCGAACCGGGTCAGCCGGCGCAGCGGGGTGTCCAGGATGTACTGCGTCTGGATCTCGCTCAGCGAGAAGCGCTCCATGAGCCGCTCCTTCGCCTGCGCCGAATTGTCGCTGGACCGGATGAGGCGGATGACCTCGTCGATGTCGACCAGCGCGACGAGCAGACCCTCGACCAGGTGCAGCCGGTTGCGGCGCTTGGTCCGGCGGAACTCGCTGCGCCGGCGCACCACGTCGAAGCGGTGGTCGAGATAGACCTCCAGCAGCTCCTTGAGGCCCAGCGTGAGCGGCTGGCCGTCGACCAGCGCCACGTTGTTGATGCCGAAGGACTCCTCCATCGGCGTCAGCTTGTAGAGCTGCTCCAGCACCGCTTCCGGAACGAAGCCGTTCTTGACCTCGATGACCAGACGCAGGCCGTGCGAGCGGTCCGTGAGGTCCTTGACGTCCGCGATGCCCTGGAGCTTCTTCGCCGAGACCAGGTCCTTGATCTTGGAGATGACCTTCTCGGGGCCCACGGTGAAGGGCAGTTCGGTGACGACGAGGCCCTTGCGGCGCGGCGTGACGTTCTCCACGGCGACCGTGGCACGGATCTTGAACGAGCCGCGGCCGTTGGCGTAGGCGTCCTTGATGCCGCCGAGGCCCACGATCCGCCCGCCCGTCGGCAGGTCGGGACCGGGGACGAACCGCATCAGCGTCTCCAGGTCCGCGCCCGGATGCTTGATCAGATGCCGGGCCGCGGCGATGACCTCGCCCAGGTTGTGCGGCGGCATGTTGGTCGCCATGCCGACCGCGATCCCGGTCGTGCCGTTGACCAGGAGATTGGGGTAGGCCGCCGGGAGGACGACCGGCTCCTGCTCCTGACCGTCGTAGTTCGACTGGAAGGCGACCGTCTCCTCGTCGATCGACTCCGTCATCAGCGAGGTCGCGTCGGCCATCCGGCACTCGGTGTAGCGCATGGCGGCCGGCGGGTCGTCGTTGCCCAGGGAGCCGAAGTTCCCGTGTCCGTCGACGAGGGGGAGGCGCATGGAGAACGGCTGGGCCATGCGCACCAGCGCGTCGTAGATCGACGCGTCGCCGTGCGGGTGCAGCTTGCCCATGACCTCGCCGACGACCCGGGCGCACTTCACGAAGCCGCGGTCCGGGCGCAGACCCATCTCGTTCATCTGGTACACGATGCGGCGGTGCACCGGCTTCATGCCGTCACGGGCGTCCGGCAGGGCCCGTGAGTAGATCACCGAGTACGCGTACTCGAGGAAGGAGCCCTGCATTTCGTCGACGACGTCGATGTCGAGGATCTTCTCCTCGAAGTCGACCGGCGGCGGGGTCTTCGTGCTGCGGCGGGCCATCGCTGCTGCGACTCCTTCACGGATTTCGAGCGGGCAACCTCAGGTTCCCTCAGGTTCTGACGCGGTCCATTGTGGACCGCCGCACTGACAACCCCGACCTCGACCCGTCCCAAAGGGCCCGCGCAGTCCGTCCCGAGACGGCGGAGGACCACCTTCCGGGGAATTTCGCTCGCAGCTTCGCCGCACGGGAACTTCGGCAGGTGCCGGTTCGCTTGCATACAGTGGCGGGTGTCTTGAAGCAACCTTCGAAGCAGCCTCCCGCAGCGGCTTCTTCATATGGACATCCAGTAGCGCGATCGAAGGGACGTACATGCCCATGGGTCACACGGCCACAGCCCAGGCCGGCTCCGGCGGCTTGACAGCGACCGAGCACCGTCTGGCCAACGGCCTGCGCGTGGTGCTCTCCGAGGACCATCTGACCCCGGTCGCGGCGGTGTGCCTCTGGTACGACGTCGGCTCCCGCCACGAGGTCAAGGGCCGTACGGGCCTGGCGCACCTCTTCGAGCACCTGATGTTCCAGGGCTCCGGCCAGGTCAAGGGGAACGGACACTTCGAGCTGGTGCAGGGCGCCGGCGGCTCGCTCAACGGGACGACCAGTTTCGAGCGGACCAACTACTTCGAGACGATGCCCACGCACCAGCTGGAGCTGGCCCTGTGGCTCGAGGCCGACCGGATGGGCTCTCTGCTCGCCGCGCTCGACGAGGAGTCCATGGAGAACCAGCGTGACGTCGTCAAGAACGAGCGCCGCCAGCGCTACGACAACGTCCCGTACGGCACCGCGTTCGAGCGGCTGACCGCGCTGGCCTACCCCGAGGGCCACCCGTACCACCACACCCCGATCGGCTCCATGGCCGACCTGGACGCGGCGACCCTGGAGGACGCCCGCGCCTTTTTCCGTACGTACTACGCGCCGAACAACGCGGTGCTGTCGGTCGTCGGCGACATCGACCCCGAGCAGACCCTCGCCTGGATCGAGAAGTACTTCGGCTCCATCCCCTCCCATGACGGCAAGCAGCCGCCGCGCGACGGCTCGCTGCCCACGGTCATGGGCGGTCAGCTGCGGGAGGAGGTACGCGAGGAGGTGCCGGCGCGCGCCCTGATGGCCGCGTACCGGCTGCCCCACGACGGCACCCGCGAGTGCGACGCCGCGGACCTCGCCCTGACCGTGCTCGGCGGCGGGGAGTCGTCCCGGCTGCACAACCGCCTGGTCCGACGCGACCGTACGGCCGTGGCCGCCGGTTTCGGACTGCTCCGGCTCGCCGGCGCGCCCTCCCTGGGCTGGCTCGACGTCAAGACGTCCGGCGGCGTGGAGGTGGCGGAGATCGAGGCCGCGGTCGACGAGGAGCTGGCCCGGTTCGCCGAGCACGGCCCCACGGCCGAGGAGATGGAGCGCGCCCAGGCCCAGTTGGAGCGCGAATGGCTGGACCGCCTCGGTACGGTCGCGGGCCGCGCCGACGAACTGTGCCGGTATGCCGTGCTGTTCGGCGACCCGCAGCTCGCGCTGTCCGCCGTGAACCGGGTCCTCGATGTCACCGCCGAGGAGGTCAAGGCCGCCGCGCAGGCGCAGCTGCGGCCCGACAACCGGGCGGTCCTGGTCTACGAACCGGTCGAGCCCGCCGAGGCCGCCGAAGAGGCCGACGCCGCCACCGACACCGACGCGCACGAAGGGGCGGACCAGTGACCGACGCTGCCGCGACTGAAGTTTCGATGCAGTTCCACCCCCAGCCCGCCCCCGGGGTGGCCCGGCCCTGGGCCTTCCCCGCGCCCGAGCGGGGTTCCCTGCCCAACGGCCTCACCGTCCTGCGCTGTCACCGCCCCGGCCAGCAGGTCGTCGCCGTCGAGATCTTCCTCGCCGCCCCCCTGGATGCCGAGCCCGAGGGTCTGGACGGCGTGGCCACGATCATGTCGCGCGCCCTGTCCGAGGGCACCGACAAGCGGAGCGCCGAGGAGTTCGCCGCCGAGCTGGAGCGGTGCGGCGCCACCCTCGACGCCCACGCCGACCATCCCGGTGTCCGGGTCTCCCTGGAGGTCCCGGCCTCCCGTCTGGCCAAGGCGCTCGGCCTGGTCGCCGAGGCGCTGCGGGCGCCGGCCTTCGCCGACAGCGAGATCGAGCGCCTGGTGCGCAACCGGCTGGACGAGATCCCGCACGAGCATGCCAACCCGGCCCGCCGCGCGGCCAAGCAGCTCTCCAAGGAGCTGTTCCCGGCCACGACCCGCATGTCGCGCCCGCGCCTGGGCACCGAGGAGACCATCGAGCGGATCGACGCCGCCGCCGTGCGGGCCTTCTACGACGCGCACATCCGCCCGTCCACCGCGACCGCCGTGGTCGTCGGCGACCTCACCGGCATCGACCTGGACGCACTGCTCGCCGAAACCCTCGGCGACTGGTCCGGGAACGCCTCCGAACCCCGCCCGGTCCCGCCGATCACGGCCGACGACACGGGCCGCGTGATCATCGTGGACCGCCCCGGCGCGGTGCAGACGCAGCTGCTGATCGGCCGCATCGGCGCCGACCGCCACGACAGTGTCTGGCCCGCCCAGGTCCTCGGCACCTACTGCCTGGGCGGCACGCTGACCTCCCGGCTCGACCGGGTGCTGCGCGAGGAGAAGGGGTACACCTACGGCGTGCGTGCCTTCGCCCAGGTGCTCCGCTCCGGCGCCGCCGACTCCGCCTCGGGGGCGGCGGGTGCCGCGATGCTGGCCATCAGCGGTTCCGTGGACACCGAGTCCACCGGACCGGCGCTGGACGATCTCTGGAAGGTGCTGCGGACGCTGGCCGCCGAGGGACTGACGGACGCCGAGCGCGAGACGGCCGTGCAGAATCTGGTGGGCGTCGCGCCCCTGAAGTTCGAGACGGCGGCCTCCGTCGCGAGCACCCTCGCCGATCAGGTGGAACAGCACCTCCCGGACGACTACCAGGCGACGCTGTACGCCCGGCTCGCCGAGACCGGCACGGTGGAGGCGACCGCGGCCGTGGTCAGCGCCTTCCCGGTGGACCGGCTGGTCACGGTCCTGGTCGGTGACGCCTCGCGCATCGAGGAGCCGGTCAGGGCGCTCGGCATCGGAGAGGTCTCGGTCGTCACCGGCTGATCTGTCGCTCAGCCCGCTGAGCGGGCGTAGGGGGCTCCGGCGCGCGGTCGCGCCGGAGCCCTCTACACGCGTGGTCACTTTCAATCCTTCTGCGCCTTTTGTTCGCCAAGGGGGCGGCGCCCCCTGTGGGATGCGCTACAAAACCCCTTGTCCGTTTGGTGGCGGGAAGTCCGTCCGCTTAGCGTCGGGTCCGCTGTCCGCCACTCGTACGCGCATCCGTGACGTACCGGGCAGCCATCGCCGAGTCCCCGTCAGGCGCGAGCCTGGGGAGCCGGGGACCCACGCAGTCCCTGGGGTGAATCGGATGTCCGCGCTCCGTCAGGGGTGAGGCGTCCGTAGGAGACCTTCCTGCTCCGAACCCGTCAGCTAACCCGGTAGGCGAGAAGGAAGGAAAGGACCAGCCACCCCATGGCGTTCACCCGTGCCACCGGGAAGCACCGTGCCCCGAGCCGCCTGACGCGCGCCGGCGCCAAGGCCGTCGGCGTCGCCACGCTCGCCGCCGGCGGTGTCATCGGCTCCCTGGCCTCACCGGCCCTCGCCGCCGACGCCGGGACGGCCCCCGCCGCCACCGAGACCGGCCTCTCCCAGCTGCTCGCCATCGAGACCACCCTGGCCGACCGGATCGACGCCCAGGCCGCGGTGCAGCACCACCAGGCCGAGGCCGCCGAGAAGAAGGCTGCGGCCAAGGCGAAGGCGGCGGCCAAGAAGAAGGCCGAGGCCGCGAAGAAGAAGGCCGCCGAGAAGGCCGCCAAGGCCAAGGAAGCGGCCAAGGCGAAGGCCAAGGCCACCCGCGAGGCGTCCGCCCGCGCCGGCCGCTCCACCGCCCGCACCGCGCTGGGCTCGTCCTACCGGCTGCCCGTCGCCGGCTCGTACGTGACCACCGGCTACAAGTCCAGCGGCTCGCTCTGGTCGTCCGGCAGCCACTCCGGCATCGACTTCCACGCCGCCTCCGGCAGCTCGGTCGTCGCCGTCGGCGCCGGCACCGTCGTGGAGGCCGGCTGGGGCGGGGCGTACGGCAACAACATCGTGCTCCGGATGACGGACGGCACGTACACCCAGTACGGCCACCTCTCCTCGATCGGGGTCTCCGTCGGCCAGAGCGTCGCGGCCGGTCAGCAGATCGGGCTCTCCGGCTCGACCGGCAACTCCACGGGCCCGCACCTCCACTTCGAGGCCCGGACCACCCCTTCCTACGGCTCCGACATGGACCCGGTCGCCTATCTGCGCGCTCACGGCGTCAGCGTCTGACCGGGCTGAAGCCCCACACCGATGGCCCCGGCATCCCGCCGGGGCCATCGCCGTGCCCGCGCCTCCCCGCACACCTTCCGCCGCTCGACCGCGGCCAAAAGATATTCATGAATTCCCGCCCGGCATCGGAAATGCGAGCGCATTGCAATAGAGTCGCGCCAGAGGTGTCGATCGGCCGCTGTTCGCGGGGATTGAGGCGGAGGTTCGGACATGCGTGTTCCGGCGCATTCGGTATGCACGGCAATCCGTGACGACATCGTCTCCGGTGTCTTCGAACGCGGCAGCCGGCTCACCGAGGAGGTGCTCGCACGGCGTTACGGGGTGTCCCGCGTCCCCGTACGGGAAGCGCTGCGCACCCTGGAGTCGGAGGGCTTCGTCGTCACCCGCAGACACGCCGGAGCCTGCGTCGCCGAGCCGTCGGAGCAGGAGGCCGCCGACCTCCTGGAAGTCCGCATGCTGCTGGAACCGCTGAGCGCCGCCCGCGCGGCCCAGCGCCGGACGGAGGCCCACCTCAAGGTGTTGCGCGGCCTGGTCAGGCTCGGTCAGGAGCGGGCCCGCCGCGACGAGGGCGAGGACCTGCGCTCCCTGGCCGGCTGGTTCCACGAGACCCTGGCCCAGGCATCCGGCAGCCCCGGTCTCATCGCCCTCCTCACCCAGCTCCGCCACAAGATCGCCTGGATGTACGCGGTCGACCAGCCGGCCCGCCCGGCCGAAGCCTGGGCCGAGCACGGGGCCCTTGTGGACGCCGTGGCACGCCGGGACGCGGAGCGGGCGAGGGCCCTGGCCGCGCAGCTGGCCGAACGCCATGGCGCCGTGCACCGGCTCCGCCGCACCGCCCGCGCCACCACCGTGCCCAGGGCCGGCCATGTGAGGACTTCGCAACGTGCCGTAAACACCGCGAGCGGCCGGAATTAACAAAGGGCGCGTACGAATAAAGAAAGAGGCGTGCAAAAGCCGGAAACGTGTAGCGCCGCCTTTTCTTTCCGGCCGTCATGGCTTCGGCCACGCGCACGCAAAAGCCGCGGCGCCCCATGCAGGGGGCCGCGGCTTTCACGTAAGAATTCCGGCGGTGTCGGCCGCTCGGGTTCAGACGGTCTCCGGGAGCTCCTCGAGGCCCTCGGCGACCAGCTTCGCCAGGCGGTCCAGGGCGGCCTCGGCGTTGTCCGCGTCGGACGCGAGCACGATCTCCTCGCCGCCCTGGGCGCCGAGACCGAGCACCGCGAGCATGGAGGCCGCGTTCACCGGGTTGCCGTCCGCCTTGGCGATGGTGACGGGGACGCCGGAGGCCGTAGCGGCACGGACGAAGATGGAAGCGGGGCGGGCGTGCAGGCCCTCGGCCCAACCGACGTTTACGCGGCGCTCAGCCATGGTTCTGCCCTTCAAGAATCAGCGGTTGTCTAGACCAGTGTCTCATGTGGTGCGCGATGCTCCGGGCAGACCCGCGGGCCCTCCCGGGCGCCGCGCCCACGGTCGTCCGGAGACCTCAGACTGCCCCGGCCCCGGCACCCCCGCGACCCGTGCGACAGCCGTAGGCTTTCCCCATGCAGCCCTCTCCGGAGCAGAGTCCGCATCACGCCTACCCCGATCACTGGGAGGCGGACGTGGTGCTCCGCGACGGCGGCACCGCGCGGATCAGGCCGATCACCACGGACGACGCCGAGCGGCTGGTCAGCTTCTACGAGCAGGTTTCGGACGAGTCGAAGTACTACCGCTTCTTCGCGCCCTACCCCCGGCTCTCGGCCAAGGACGTCCACCGCTTCACCCATCACGACTACGTCGACAGGGTGGGCCTGGCCGTCACCGTGGGCGGCGAGTTCATCGCCACCGTCCGCTACGACCGGATCGACGCGACCGGCCGCCCCGCCTCGGCCCCCGCCGACGAGGCCGAGGTCGCCTTCCTCGTCCAGGACGCCCACCAGGGCCGGGGAGTGGCCTCCACCCTGCTCGAACACATCGCGGCTGTCGCCCGCGAACGCGGCATCCGGCGCTTCGCGGCTGAAGTGCTGCCCGCCAACACCAAGATGATCAAGGTGTTCCGGGACGCCGGTTACACCCAGCAGCGCAGCTTCGAGGACGGTTCCGTCCACCTCACCCTGGACCTCGAACCCACCGCCGAATCCCTCGCCGTCCAGCGCGCCCGCGAACAGCGCGCCGAGGCCAAGTCCGTGCAGCGGCTGCTCGCCCCCGGCTCCGTCGCCGTCATCGGCGTCGGCCGCACCCCCGGCGGTGTCGGCCGCACCGTCCTGCGCAACCTGCTCGGCGCGGGCTTCACCGGCCGCGTCCACGCGGTGAACAGCGCATTCTCCGCCGGACAGGACACCATCGACGGGGTCCCCGCGCACCGCTCCCTGGGCGAGATCGGCGAGCCGGTCGACCTCGCGGTGGTCGCCGTGCCCGCCGACCGGGTCCCGGAGGCCGTCGCGGACTGCGGCGAACACGGCGTCCAGGGACTGGTGGTCCTCTCCGCCGGTTACGCCGAGTGGGGCGCCGAGGGCCGCGAGCGCCAGCGGGAACTGGTGCGCCAGGCCCGTTCGTACGGCATGCGGATCATCGGGCCCAACGCCTTCGGGATCATCAACAACTCCGAGGCGGTCCGGCTCAACGCCTCGCTCGCCCCGGACCGGCCCGCCTCCGGGCACATCGGCCTGTTCACCCAGTCCGGCGCCATCGGCATCGCCCTGCTCTCCGGGCTCTACCGGCGCGGGGCGGGCCTCTCCACCTTCATCTCGGCCGGCAACCGCGCCGACATCTCCGGCAACGACTTCCTCCAGTACTGGTACGAGGACCCGGACACCGATGTCGCCCTGCTCTACCTGGAATCACTGGGCAACCCCCGCAAGTTCACCCGGCTCGCCCGCCGCACCGCCGCCGTGAAGCCGGTGGTCGTGGTCAAGGGCGCCCGGCACAGCGGCTCCACCCCGCCCGGCCACGCCGTCCCGGTCAGCCGCATCCCCGACTCCACGGTCTCCGCGCTGATGCGGCAGGCGGGCGTCATCCGCGTCGACACGGTCACGGAGATGGTCGACGCCGGGCTGCTCCTCGCCGACCAGCCGCTCCCGGCCGGCGGACGCGTCGCCATCCTCGGCAACTCGGAGTCCCTCGGGCTGCTCACGTACGACGCGTGCCTGGCCGAGGGGCTGCGCCCGCGCCCGCCCATCGACCTCACCACCTCCGCCACCCCGCAGGACTTCCGGGACGCGCTGTCGGCGGCGCTGGCCGATGGAGCGTGCGACGCCGTGATCGTGACGGCGATCCCCTGGGTCGGCGAGAACGGCGAGGCGGAGTCGGGCGACGGCGAGGTCCTGGCCACCGCCCTGCACGCGGCGGCCGCCGCGGGACCGGCCAAGCCGGTCGCCGTGGTCCACGTCGAGATCGGCGGCCTGGCGGAGGCGCTGTCCGCCGCCACCAGCACCGTGGCCCAGCAGCGCCCGGCCACGCAGCCGTTCGCGGCGGCGCAGGGCGCCCCCACGGAGCCATCCGCACCGGCGCCCGGCACCGACGACGCCGCAGGGGCGCGCCGCGTCGGCCGCATCCCGGCCTACCCCGCCGCCGAGCGTGCCGTGCGGGCCCTCGCCGAGGCCGTCCGCTATGCGCAGTGGCGGCGGCAGGCAGCCGTACCCGGCAAGGTGCCCGACTTCCTGGACGACACCATCGACGCCCCCGGCGCCGCCGCCCGCATCGACGCGCTCCTCGGCGAGCACCCCGACCCGCGCGGCCGGCCGCTCGGCCACGACGAGGCCCGCGAACTGCTCGCCTGCTACGGCATCGCCGTACGCCCCACGCTGCCCGCCCCCGGCCCGGAGGAGGCGGTGGCCGCCGCCGGCCGGCTCGGTTACCCGGTGGCGCTGAAGACGACAGCGCCCCATCTGCGCCACCGGGCCGACCTCGGCGGCGTACGCCTGGACCTCGACAGCGAGGCGGCCCTGCGCCGCGCGTACGGCGACCTCACCGAGCTGCTCGGCAAGCCGGCGGAGCTGCGGCCCGTCGTCCAGGCCATGGCGCCGCGCGGCGTCGACACCGTCGTGCGGGCCACCATCGACCCGGCCGCGGGCGCCGTGCTCTCCTTCGGTCTCGCCGGGGCGCCCTCCGAACTGCTCGGCGACACCGCGCACCGCCTGGTCCCGGCCACCGACCGCGACGCCGCCGAGCTGATCAGGTCCATCCGCGCCGCCCCCGTCCTGTTCGGCTGGCGCGGTGCGGCGCCGGTGGACACCGCCGCGCTGGAAGAGCTGCTGCTGCGGGTCTCCCGGCTGGTCGACGACCACCCCGAAGTGGTCTCCATCGCCCTGGAACCGGTCGTGGTCGCCCCGCAGGGCCTCTCGGTGCTCGGGGCGAGCGTCCGCCTCTCGCCGCCCCCGGCCCGGAACGACCTCGGCCCGCGCCGCCTGTCCAACTACTGACCCGGCCCCGCTCGCGTCCTCCTGGAACGGCCGGGGCGGGGGCCCCGGTGCCGTCCCCGGCAGCCATCCGGCCCCCGTAGGATGGTTCCCATGGCTAAGACCGGTACGACCACCCAGGGGCTGCGCGCGGCGATCGAGCGCAGCGGCTACTACCCGGCCCTCGTGGCCGAGGCGGTGGAGGCCGCCGTGGGCGGTGAGCCGGTCGCTTCGTACCTGGTGCACCAGGAGACGACCTTCGACTCCAACGAGGTGCGCCGGCACGTCACGGTGCTGGTGCTCACGGACACCCGCTTCATCGTCAGCCACACCGACGAGCAGAACGCGGACACCAGCTCCCCGTCGCCGTACGCCACCACCTCGACCGAGTCGGTCAAGCTGGACCGGATCTCCTCGGTCGTGGTCAGCCGCGTCGTGGCCAACCCGGAGAAGTACGTCCCGGGCACGCTGCCCCGCGAGGTCGTCCTGACCATCGGCTGGGGCGCGGTCTCCCGGATCGACCTGGAGCCGGCCGCCTGCGGCGACCCCAACTGCGAGGCCGACCACGGCTACACCGGCAGCACCACCGCCGACGACCTGAGCCTGCGGGTCAGCGAGGCCGGCGACGGACCGGACACCGTGCGCCAGACCCTCGCCTTCGCCCAGGCGCTCTCCGAGGCCACGGCCGCCACCCCCGCGGCCGGCCGCTGATGGTCCAGCCGGCCTGGCAGGACGACTTCGTCCCGCTGTCCGTCGACTCCGCGCCCGTTCCGGAGTACGGCAGCGGCTCGCTCGCCGACCTGCTGCCGACCCTCCTCGCGGGCCAGGAAGTGGCCGGTTTCGATGCGGCCATCGGCGAACTCGCCCCCGCCGACCGGAACTGCGTCTTCCTGATCGACGGGCTGGGCTGGGAGCAGATAGAGGCCCACCCCGACGAGGCCCCGTTCCTGCACTCGCTGCTGCCCACCTCGCGCGGCGGCACCGGCCGCCCGATCACGGCCGGTTTCCCGGCCACCACGGCCACCTCGCTGGCCTCCGTCGGCACCGGGCTGCCCCCAGGCGAGCACGGGCTTCCCGGTTACACGGTCCGCAACCCCGAGACCGGCGAGCTGATGAACCAGCTCCGCTGGAACCCGTGGACCCCGCCGAAGGCGTGGCAGCCCCACCCCACCCTCTTCCAGCTCGCCGACGCGGCCGGTGTGCGGACCGCCCAGGTCTCCGCCCCGGCCTTCGAGCAGACCCCGCTGACCAAGGTCGCGCTCAGCGGCGGCTCCTTCCTCGGCCGGCTCAGCGGCGAGGAGCGCATGGACACCGCCGCCGAGCGGCTGGCCGCCGGCGACCGCTCGCTCGTCTACACGTACTACAGCGAGGTCGACGGCAAGGGCCACCGCTTCGGCATGGACTCCGACGCCTGGCGCGGACAGCTGATGTACGTCGACGGGCTGGCCCGCCGCCTGGCCGAGCAGCTTCCGCCGCGCTCGGCGCTCTACATCACCGCCGACCACGGCATGATCGACATCCCCTTCGACGAGCAGTCCCGGATCGACTTCGACGAGGACTGGGAGCTGAGCGCCGGAGTCGCGCTGCTCGGGGGTGAGGGCCGGGCGCGGCACGTGTACGCCGTCCCGGGCGCCGCGTCCGATGTGCTGGCCGTCTGGCGCGAGGTGCTGGGCGAGCAGTTCTGGGTGGCGAGCCGGGACGAGGCCGTCGCCGCGGGCTGGTTCGGGCCCAGCGTCGACGAGCGGGTGTACGGCAGGATCGGCGACGTGGTCGCCGCGGCCCACGACGACGTGGTGATCACCGCCTCGCGCAACGAGCCGCACGAGTCGGCCATGGCCGGCATGCACGGCTCCATGACCCCCGTCGAGCAGTTCGTCCCGCTCCTCGAAGTACGCTCGTAGCCCGTTCCGCCCCGCTCTCCGTTCCCGTCCCGAAAGGTGCTCGACCCGCCATGCCCGAGCTTGTGTTCTTCTCCGGAACGATGGACTGCGGAAAGAGCACCCTGGCCCTCCAGATCGGCCACAACCGCTCGGCGAGGGGCTTGCAGGGCGTGATCTTCACTAGGGACGACCGGGCGGGGGAGGGAAAGCTCTCGTCCCGGCTCGGCCTGGTCACGGAGGCCGTCGAGGCCGACGAGGGGATGGACCTGTACGCGTATCTCGTCGCCCAGTTGTCCAAGGGCGGCAGGGTCGACTACGTGATCGTGGACGAGGCGCAGTTCCTGGCCCCGGCCCAGATCGACCAGCTGGCCCGGGTCGTGGACGACCTGGAGATGGACGTCTTCGCCTTCGGCATCACGACGGACTTCCGCACCCGGCTCTTCCCCGGCTCCCAGCGCCTGGTCGAGCTGGCCGACCGCATCGAACAGCTCCAGGTCGAAGCCCTCTGCTGGTGTGGCGCCCGCGCCACGCACAACGCCCGGACCGTGGACGGCGAGATGGTGGTGGAGGGCGCGCAGGTCGTCGTCGGCGATGTGAACCGCGCGGCGGGCGAGGTCGGTTACGAGGTCCTGTGCCGCCGACACCACCGCCGCCGCGCGACCGCGGCCTCCGCTCAGGCGGGCGCCCTCTCCCCGGACGTCCTGCCGGTCAGCTCCGCCTGAGAGCGGCCGGCTGACGTCGGCGGGTCCTCAACACGCAGCCACAGGCGCCACCGAGAGAACCGCAGTCAGGGGAACGGACTGTATCCGCTCCTTCTGGGCGTTACCGGTTGCGAGGAGTAGTGAACTCCCTCCGGACGCCGTAAGTTGCCCGCACATCGTGCCGTCCGCTGTGGTCACCTGCACATTCGGGCCGGAGGACGACGCGGAACTCTGGTATGTCGTCCATGCCGTTCCGACGGATGAGGCGACGAGCATCACCCCGGCGACGAAGCAGCCGATGGCCCACGACAGGGCCCGCTGCGCACCCTTGGTCTCCCGATGCGTCCACTCCTCCAGATCGGCGCCGTTGGTCAGGATGTCTTTGGCACGACGCCCATGACTGGCCCGTACGGCGCACAGGGTGCCGGCCAGAAGAAGCAGGAATCCGGCGCCGATGAGGCTGCTCGCCGAGACCACCGCCCAGGGGGGCAGGTCCGTGAACGTCTCGCGCCCTTTGAGGACGAGTACCGCCGTGAGGAGCCCGGTCAGTCCGGTGAGGCCGTTGCGCCAGCCTTCGGCCTGCCTGCGCACGATGTCCAACTGATGGAAGGGCAGCTCCTCCGCGAGGTCCTGCCACCTGCTTTCCGGACGCTGGGTCACGGCCTGGCGACCTGCCAGTGAGCCCCGCAGCCGAGTTGCTTCTCGACGTCGGGACGTCCTGCGTGGTTGACGCCGCACTCGCACAGGATTCTCAGCGGCCCGGACGGGCCACCAGGTGACCCGGTGCCTTTCACCAGGCCGGGAGTAGCGGTTCGGTAAGCCTTGGCGAAGGTTCCCATGCACCGGGGGCAGGTGAGGACCACCGAACTCCCAACGTTGGTGGTCACGGGCGCCTGCTGCAACCCCATGGGTGCGTTCTCCCAGCTCAGCCGCTTCCGGTGCCGTGGTGCCGTCATCGTTCGTCCTCGCTTCGTGCGGGTGCGTTCTGGAGGTTCAGGCCGAACATGGGGGCGTACATCAGGAGACGTTCCCGTACCCATTCCGTGTCCCCGGGACGGCCGATGGCCTCGGCGCACCAGGTGATGCGCCGCTCGCCGACCGCGCCCTGCACCGCGGGCGTCTGCCCGTCACCGGCGAAGCTGAGGATGATGGGGTCCTCCCAGAGCGGCACGTCCATGTTCTCGTCCGGCTCGGGGAAATCCAGGACCATGCCGAACGGCCGGTACGCGGCGAGCATGCGGTAGACCGACCGGGGCGTGCGACCGAGGACCAGGGCCGCGCGGAGGACCATGAGCGGATCGGCGTCCGTCGGCGCGGCGGGCAGACTGCCGTCCCCGTCCGCAGCGAGAATCCACAGGTCGTCTTCGGTGGCTCGATGGTCGAGCACCTCGTCGCCGACGCCGTCAAGGCGGGGGAGCGAAACGCCGAATTCGCGGAACGGTTCCAGTGAGCGAAGGGCCGAGCCCAAGGGCACGCCGTCGAGATAGGCGAGTCGTGCGACGGAGAGCGGGGTCACCTTGCCCCAGTCCGCCGCCTCGAAGCTCTGATCCAGGTCCGCTGCGTCGTTGAGGGCAGTCCAGAGAGCCGGGGTCACCGACCGGTCGCGCACAGCGGGCGATGGCTGGACGGTCAGCTCGGCACCCAGTCGTGAGGAGATGGCGACAGCGCGTTCGTGGGCCTGGCCGATCGTCAGTCCGCGATGCGCGGCGAACCACAGGAGCCTGGCGGCATCGATCTCCCAGTGGTCCACGAAGGAGAAACCCTCCGCGCCATCCGTTTCGAAGTTCCCCGTGATGAGGGGGAACGCGTCCCGGTCCGCGTCGCTGTGCGACACATGTTGAAGGGCAGTGGGCGCGACGGGACAACGCACACCGAGGCGGTCCAGGATCTCCAGACCCTCCTGGAGCTGCTTTTCGGGCAGATGCCTGACTCCGCGGAGCGTGTCCGCACTGAGGTATCGGCCCGGGTCGGAAGATCTGGGCTCCGTCCGCACGATACGCAGGCTGGTCAGCCACGCCGGAGGGCGGATCCCAGCGTCCTCGATGACGGGGACGCACGTCAGCCGCAAGGGCTCCCGGAGGCTTGATATCACTCCAAGGACATCCGCCATGCTCACCTGAGCATGGCCCGCCACCCGGGCGACATCGACACCACTCACTTCGCCGTCCTCCAACAGGCTGGAAAGACCCATGAGTTTTTCTGCCAAGAGCCGGTGCTCGGGGGCCAAGCCGTCCCGCACGTCGAGATAGCCCAGCAGCCTCTGGACATGGGCGGGGAGGCCGAGGACCCGATAGCGGTCGGCCCAGTCCCGCACTGCCCTGGGTGCCAGCAACCCTTCCTTGAGTGAGGCCCCGCGATGGGTCCAGGTGGCGTCGCCGACGCGGGGGACATGCTCCACGAGGTGGTCCGGAAGCGCCGGGAGGGGGCCGCAGAAGCTCTCGGGAAGATCTTCGAACTCTGCCCAGAGCGCTCCCAGAGGCAGCTTGAAGCGGGCCGCCACGTTGACGAGCACACGCCAGGGTCGACTGACGTCGGTGGTCTTGTGGAAGCCGAGTTCACCTCGGAGGGTCTGCGTGGCGATCACCCGCGCCACAGCGGCGTTCGCGGGCAGCGACGGGGGGACGGACAGGTCGTCGGCGCGTCCCAGCAGCGTACGCCGCCACCCCAGGAGTGCCCGGTCAGTGGACTCCACGGGAAGCCAGACATCCGCCCCCGGCCGAGGGTCGGAGTAGGGCCTGGGCGCCGAGTAGAGGAACCAGTCCGCGGCGCTCGTCTCCGGGGGAAGAAGCCGAGCCGTCGAGCCCACGTCGGGGCTCAGCGCCGCCTTGAGGTCGGCATACGATCCGCCTCGGTCGCCCGACACCAGCAGTTCGAGGGCGGATTTGCTCCGGACACCCTTGGGATGGGCGCTGGTCACCCGCCCCAGCAGCGCACTGCGCCATTCGCGGAGATCGGCGTCGAGCCTGAAGCTTTTCAGCGCCGGAGGCACATCATCGGTGTTGACCAGCATCGCGTCGGCCGGACACCAGCCGATGTCGGAGATGCGGATCAGTGCGCCCTGGCCCCCACCCGCTTCGGCGGCCGGCTCGTCCCGTCGTCGGCGGCTCTCCATGCGGAGCGGCCGGTCCGCGAACACCCGCAGCAGCTCGTCCCCGAGCCTGGGCGCCTCCTGGCCGAAACAGAGGAGCCAGGTGAGCGTGACCCAGGGACAGGGATGCAGCTCCGGCAGATGGGCCGCGAGCATGTCCGCGACCTTCTGCCGTTTCCATGTCTGCACTTCGTTGCGGCTCACACTCAGCGTGAGATCACGTTGATCACGGATGTTGATGACGCAGCCGAAGGTCTGTTGCGTCGTGGCGATCCCGTCCGCGAGCAGCCGGCCCTCGCCATCCACCCACCACAGCTCGCCGGCCGCGCCGCCCACAGGGAGGACACCGCGCATGTCGCGGTCGGGGATACGGAGCTTCTGTCTCTCCCAGATGACATGGTGGCCGGTGGACTCGTCCTGCACCTGGGTGTCGAACTCGGTGTACCAGAGCAGGTCGCCGAGCGTGCGGCTGGCCGAGACGCCCCCTGCGACGCGGTCCGTCTGATCGGCCGACAGATAGAGGCGGACGAGCGTGCCGCCGTTCTGGACCTTGACCACATCACCGTTGTCGTGCCGTGCCGGCCCGATCCGGAACAGCGTCGCTGTGCCCACGATGTCGGCCTGGAGGGGGGGCTCGGACGGCTGTCCGTGAATGTCGGTGGGCCTGGTCACCACAGTGATCTCGTCGGCCAGCATGAAGTAGCTCAGGACCCCGATGCCGAACCGGCTGTTGAAGCACACATCGATGTCGGCCTGCTGCCATTCCGCCATTTCGCGCTGGAACGCGGAGGAGTCGGACAGCCTGCGTCCGGCCTGCGCGAACAGGTCCTTCAGCTGCTCCGCGGTCATGCCCACGCCGTTGTCGAGACACTCGATGACGGTGCGACCGTCCTGCTGGTACTGAGTGATGCGGATACGACCGGCCCACTCGGAGTCACCGCCGCCCAGGGACTCGGCCCACTGATGGCGGTACGCGCGGTACCGGCAGGCGTCCAGAGCATTCTGGTACAACTCGCGCAGAGCCAGGGCCGGATCGCCGTACAACTGCTCGCCCATGAGGAGGTGGGAGACCGCCCGCTGGTCGAACTGGAAGGTCAGTAGCGGCAGGTTGTACGCGCCTGGGGCGGGATGCACCGTCACATTGATCGTAGCCACACGGCGCAGCCAGTCGAGGTCGGGAGGCAGGCGGAGACCGGGCAGTCGGCTGAGCGCCTCCCGGCAACGGGTGGCGTGCGTTTCCAGAGCCTTGTGAACCGCCCCGTGGGGACACAGCACTTCCACCACGGCCCGTCCGTCGTCGATGTGGCGGCTCGCGTCGTCGAGGCAGTGAAGTACCTCGTCGGGACGGAGCGGGTACATGGTGGTGCCGATGTGTTCGCCCACCACCTCCGACAGGTCGCGGACGTCGACAGCGAGAGCCGCGCCCAGCGACCACCGGGCGGCCAGGTCGTGGTCGTTGAGCTGTGACGTTTCGCGGGGGCCGACCTTGAAGTGGCTGGAGGAGCCGGGGTAGGCATCAAGAGCGGTGCAGCTCGCGTACGACAGGTGATGCCGCGCGAGCTGGTCGATGACGGCCTGCAGTTGCTTCTGGTAGACGGTCGCCACATCCTGCAGCACGCAGCCCGCCAGACGGGCGGCGCAGTGCGCGAGATGGTCCGCGCCTTCCACTCCCGCGATGCGCAGACCGCTGCCGCGGTGCAGCAACCGCCATGTGGTCAGTGCCCACGCTTCATCGATGAGTCCCCTGGCGTGCAGCCGGCGGACACGGTTCTCCTCCACCGAGGGGAAGTCCTGCTCTCCCAGGACTCGTTGCAGCTGTGAGGCGTCGAAGTCCGCGAACCTCCGGAATGAGCCGTAGAGGGAAGAGAACTCCTCGGCCAAGGCCGTGGCGAGAACGAAGGGCAGGCCGCACAGCAGCGCCTTCTCCAGCGCGCTCAGGGGGCGGGTACCCGAGGGCAGATCGACGACGCTCTCCAGCACTCGCAGAGGATAGGCGTCGTCCCGCCACGGGTGCGGCAGCCGCTCCTGGGCCTTGCGGTAGTTCCCCGAGAGACCGCGCACCGCCGCCGTCACGCGTTCGCGCAATGTGTCCTGCAGCTCCGGTGGGTCACTGCACGGCAGGTTCCACAGTCGAGCACCGGACACCGCATCCACCCACTCGGAGATCCCGTTGGCCTCGGCCACCACGAAATGCGGCAGTTCGCCCACGGGCGTCCACCACGGATGCTGCTCGTGGCCCCTGAGCTGTGCCGTGACCGACGCTCTCAGCTCCTTGAGGGTCCGGTGCGGTGAATCGGGGTGCAGGGCGTGGGCGAGGGCCGCGGTGAAGTGGCTGCCGTCGTCGTCGTATCCGCTGGTCTCGCCCGGCGAACAGCTGTTGGCCACCACCAGCTGTGTGGGGTCCAGTGAGCGGTAGCGGAAGGGCCGGATCGCATCCGCCCCGGCGCCGTCGCGGCAGGCGTCGAAGCAGGCGAAGACCAGGGCGGCGGGGCGGCAAATCGATTCCAGCTGCTTGAAGAAGTCCCGGTCGAGGTCGATCAGCGAGTCCGCGTCCACGCCACCGTCGGGCAGCGCCCGGGCGTTGGACGGGACCAAGTGGTCCTTCCCGGCGAGGGACATGCCGTGGCCCGAGAAGTAGACGAGCAGCATGCCGTCCTCCGGGACGGAGCGAAGGGCGTCCCGGAGCGCGTCCTGGATGGCGTCGCGTCTGCTCTCGTCCGGGTCCTCCGAGCCGAGCACCGTGCAGTGATAGCCGCAGGCATCCAACGCCTCCCGCATGCGGCGCAGATCCTCGCGGACGGGACGACCGATGGACCGCAAGGGGAGGCGTGCATCGGTCTGCTCCGGCACCCCCATCAGGAGAGCGCGACGCCCGCTGTCCACTTGCCCACCCCGTTTCTCGCGTTCTGCCCCGCCTCTATGATGAACGGACGCTCCGAGGCCGGACAAGCAGTTCCGGTCAACGAGCCCGTCAGGAGCCGGTGATGGGCGGACCGCCCTCGTTCAGCCCGCCGCCCGCAGCGGGCAGCCCGAGCCGGCGCGGGTGGTGAGATCGGTCCGTAGTGCGGCGAGCTGGGCCATGCGCGCGTCGATCACCGCGATCTTCTCCTCGAACAGTGCGGACAGTGCCCGCGCGCTGTCCGGTGTGCCGCGCAACTCCTCGCCCGTACGCGCGATCTCGGCCAGTGAGAAGCCGAGCGCCTGGGCGGTGCGGACGTAGGCGAGCCAGGGCACCGTCTCCGGCGGGAAGTCGCGGTAGCCGTTGGGCAGCCGCTGCCCGGAGATCAGCCCGGTTTTCTCGTAGAAGCGGATCGTGTCCCTGCTCAGCCCGGTCTGCGCGGCCAGCTCCCCGATACGCACGGTCTCCCACCCCCTGGGTTCATGGACTTGACCTTGGACAGTACTCCAGTGTTTACGGTCGGGGGCGTCCATGAAGGAAGCCGTCAGGAGCCCTGCCTTGTTCCGTACCGTCGCACCCTCCCACCCCGCCTATCCGCGTTTCGTCCGCGCGAGCGCGTGGTACGACCTCGTCGTCACCGCGGGGTTCGCCACCCCGTGGACGTACAGGCTGCTGCACAGCGCGCTGTCCCGGTTCGGGGAGGCGATCGGGGCGGGCGGTCTGCCCGCCCTCGATCCGATACAAACCCTCTACGCCAACCTCATGGGCTCGGTGGTGGTCGTCTGGGCGCTGCTGCGACTCCTGCGGCCGCTGCCGGCGCACGGTCTGTACGACGGCGTCGCGCGCACGCTGTTCGCCCTGTGGCAGGCGTACGCGCTCGCGCACGGCGCCCCGTACTGGCTCTGGATGTTCCTGGGGGCCGAAGTGGCGTTCGGCGTCGTCCAGCTCGTGCCCTGGCGCCTGGTACGCGGCGGCGTCAGCGCCCCGTCGAGCGCTGGAGCGTGAAGACCGCGCCCTCCGGGTCCGCGACCGTCGCGACCCTGCCGCTCGGGCCCTCCCTCGGCGGGCTCAGCACCTGCCCGCCGAGCTCCGCCACCTGCTGCGCGGCCTCGTCCGTGTCGGCCACCTCGAAGTACGTCATCCAGTGCGGTCCCCGGTCGCGCAGCAGGGCGTGGCCGACGCCGTGCAGCGAGGCCACCGGGCGCCCCTGGAGGTGCAGGGTCTGGTAGTCGAAGTCCGCCGAGACGACGGCCTTGGTCTCGAAGCCGAAGACCGCCTGGTAGAACTTGGCGACCGTCGACGTCTCCCGGGTCACCAGCTCGTTCCAGACCGGGGTGCCGGGCGCCCCGGCCAGCGTGGTGCCGACGTGCGCGGCGGCCTGCCAGATTCCGAAGACGGCCCCGCCCGGGTCGGAGGCGATGGCCATGCGGCCCGCGTCGCCGGCGTCGAGCGGCCCGACGCCGACCGTGCCGCCGCAGGCACGGATGGCCTCCGCCGTCTGATCGGCGTCGTCGGTGGCCAGGTAGGTCGTCCAGGCGATCGGGAGGTGCCGGTCCGGCGGAAGTTGGCCGATGCCCGCGACCTCCTTCCCGTCGAGCAGTGCCCGCACGTACGGGCCGAGCTGCTCCGGGCCGGGGCCGAACTCCCAGCCGAACAGCTCGGCGTAGAAGTTCTGGGTCGTGCGCAGGCCGTGCACGATCAGGCTCACCCAGCAAGGTGTTCCGGGTGTACGCCGAGCGGCAGCCTCGGTCATCGTCACTCTCCTCGGACCATCGTGGTGGCCGTACGGGAATACGGGGCCGGCGCGCGCCGTGGTGCGGTGCGAGTCGTGTACGCCCCGTGCAGATGCTTGCACCACCGGGCGCGGGATGCGCTCCGGCCGCGCCGTCCATTCCGGGATCTCGCCCCAGGCGGAACGGTTTGTCCCGGTATGACCGCTTGGCTGTTGTTACGGGCGGCCGGGTGTCTGCGCGAGGATGGCACGTATGAAGCCCATCATCTCCGCATCCGAATGCGCGAGCGAACTGGCGGGGCCGCGCCCGCCGGTGCTCCTGGACGTACGTTGGCAGCTCGGCGGCCCGCACGGCCGGCCCGACTACGAGGCGGGGCACATCCCCGGCGCGGTCTTCGTGGACCTCGACACGGAGCTCGCCGGTCCGGCGGGCGGCGGCGGCCGCCACCCGCTGCCCGACCCGGAGGAGTTCGGCGCCGCGATGCGCCGCGCCGGGGTCCGCCGGGACGGCCCGGTGGTCGTCTACGACGGCGGTCAGGGCTGGGCGGCCGCCCGGGCCTGGTGGCTGCTGCGCTGGGCGGGGCACTCCGGCGTACGGGTGCTGGACGGCGGCCTCGCGGCCTGGACGGGGGAGCTGTCGAAGGAGACCCCGGACCCGGCCGAGGGCGACTTCGTGCCCGAGCCCGGTGCCCTGCCGCTGCTCGACGCGGACGGCGCCGCGGCCCTGGCCCGCTCGGGCGTCCTGCTCGACGCGCGAGCGGCCGAGCGCTACCGGGGCGATGTGGAACCCATCGACCGGGTCGGCGGCCACATCCCCGGCGCGGTCTCCGCGCCGACCGGCGAGAACGTGGACGCGGACGGGCGCTTCCTGAGCCCCGAGCGCCTGGCCGCCCGGTTCGCCGCGCTGGGAGTCGGCGGGGAGACCGCGGAGGTCGGCGTCTACTGCGGCTCGGGCGTCTCCGGGGCCCAGCAGGTGCTGGCCCTGGAGCTCGCCGGGCACCGGGCCGCTCTCTACGCGGGCTCCTGGTCGCACTGGTCCGCCGACGAGTCGCGCCCGGTCGCCACCGGACCCGACCCCCGGTAACGGCACGCCGTCGCGCGCGGACGACGCGGGGCCGGTACGCGATCGCGTACCGGCCCCGGTCATGCCGTCTAGTCCTGCTTCTTGCGGCGGGTGCCGAAGACGATCTCGTCCCAGCTGGGCACCGCGGCCCGGCGCCCCGGCCGGACCCCGTCCGCCTCGGCCTGCCGGTCCGTCGTCCCGGTCAGCCGGTCGCGGTGACCGGCGACCGCGCGCGGCATCAGGACGTCCGCGTACGCGGAGCCCGCTCCGGCCGACGCGGCCGGCGGCTCCTCGGCCTCCGGCTCCCGCTCCGCCGGCTCGATCGCTGGGGGCTCGGGCGGCGCGGGCCGCTCCGGTACGACCATGTCACCGCGGAAGCTGGGCACCGCCTCCAGCAGGCTGGTGAGGGAGTCCCGCTCGCTCGCGGTCACCCCGGCGATCCGCTCCTCGGGCTCGGGAGGCGGCGGCGGGGCCGGACGCTCGATCTGCCGGTCCAGCGCGCGGTCCAGCGGCCGGTCGCGCGGCAGCCGCGCGATCCGGGGCACGAACGGGAAGCTGGGCTCGGGCGCCGCGACCTCGTCCGTCTCGCCGATCAGTGAACGCGCCTCGTCGTCGACGGCCTGGACCAGCCGGCGCGGCGGGTCGTACGTCCAGCTCGCCGAGTGCGGCTCACCCGCGACCCGGTAGACGAGGAGGACCTCCCAGGTGCCGTCGTCGCGGCGCCAGGAGTCCCACTGGACGGTCTCCTTGTCGGCGCCGCGCAGCAGCAGGCGCTCCTGCACCGCCTCGCCGAGCTGGGGGCCGGTGTTCTCGCCGGGACGGCGCACGGGGGTCTTCCGGGCCCGCTCGGCCATGAAGGCGCGCTCCGCGAGCACGGGGCCCTCGAAGCGGCGGACACGGTCGACGGGGATCCCGGCGAACTGGGCGACCTCCTCGGCGGAGGCGCCTGCTCGTATCCGTGCCTGGATGTCGCGCGGGCGGAGGTGGCTCTCCACCTCGATCTCGATCTGGCCGAGCCGGGCGCGGTCGTTGCGCACGGCGGCTCGCAGCCGCTCGTCGATCGGAAGCGTGTACTCCGTGCTGTCCGCAGCCTTGAGCACCAGTCGTGTGCCGTCGTTGGAGACGGCCACGACACGCAGTTCGGGCATGGGGACCTCCCGGGTGGTGCCTGCCGACGTCACGTGCGTCGCTGCTTCCGCTAGTCGAGTGTGGCCTGCCCGGGTGCAGCCTGCCACAACATTGCCGTGTTGCCCGGCGTGTCGGGCGTGAGCCCTTGATCGCCGGTATGCCACGGTAGCCCTTGCGCAACGCAAAGTGACCGATGGTCACTCCGCGTGGCTGGCCGCCGTGCGATGCCGTGCGCCGCCGGATCGAGTGCCTCCTTCGGCCCCCTCCCGAAGGTTCCGGACGCCCGCGCGGGTGTCCGGCCCCAGGGCTCGCCACAGTACTCCATTCGGGCCATGTGGGTGGACCGCCGCGCCGTCGAAGTTCTCTTGAGGTGCGGGAGCTTGCCTACCCCTCTCGGTGCTTCCCGCTCATGATCCGTGTCGTGCTTCACACAATCCACGCAACCGGAACTTTCGGCTTCGCTCGCGTGTCCCTAGTTGGTGCATGGTGGGAGAGATGTCAATCAAGGGCTGGAAATGGTGCAGAAGCCGGAAAGCGACATAGAACTTAAGGAGAGGCGGATCGATCTGAGCCTGCCCCAAGTGGCGGGCAGTGCGGTCGCCGCGGTGGCGGCGGCCGTCGCGGCTTCCCAGCTCGGTGTGTACGGAACCATCGCGGGCGCCGGAGTGATGAGCGTCGTGGCGACCTGCGGCGGCTCGGTCTTCCAGCACTTCTTCCGTCGTACGGGGGAACAGATCCGCGAGGTCACCGTCCAGGTGAAGCACCCGGACCGCGAGGTGACCGTCCACACCCGCGAGACCGGGGCGCGGCACCCGGAGCCCTTGCTGCCGCAGGAGACCGTCCTGCCGGGGGCGGTGGACGACGCCACGACGATGCTGCGCCGGGTGGGCCCGCAGTCGGACGAGACGACGCTCCTGCGACGCCGTGTCGAGCCGGACGTGACGACGGTGCTGCGGCGGGTGGAGCCCGGTGCGACGACCGTGCTGCGCGGTCCCGCCGCGGGAACCGGGCCGGACGAGGAGTTCTCCGAGGCGACCACGCACGGCACCCGGCTGCGTGGCTGGAAGCGGTCGGCCATCGGCGCGGCCGTGGTCTTCGTGGTCTCGATGGCCGGCATCACCACGTACGAACTGATCTCCGGCAGTGATCTGAGCGGCGGCCACGGGACGACCGTGGGATCCGTCGTACGCGGTGAGCGCGACGCGGGCCCTTCCACCCCCACGCCCGCCGAAACCACCCGCCCCGGTCAGGACGCGTCGGACCCGGCGCAGCGCGACCAGGGCACGGAGACCCCGGGCACGGGTGCCCAGGACGACGACGGCACCGCCCCGCAGCCGGGCCGGAGCGGCGGCCCCACCGGGGGAGCGACGCCCTCGCCCACCCCGTCGGACCCGGCGGACGGCGGCGTCGAGCCCACGCCCACGCCCACCCCGAGCACCACGGACGGCGGCGAGAGCGCGGCGCCCGACCCGACGGCCACGGACGGTGCCCCGGCGCCCGCGGGCACCGAAGCGGGGGAGTGAGCCCGGGGTCAGTCGCCCAGCACCCGGCGCAGGTAGTCGTTGCCGAACAACCGGTCCGGGTCCAGCCGGTCCCGTACGGCCGTGAATTCACCGAAACGCGGATACACCCCGGAGAGGTACGCGGCGTCCCTGGTGTTGATCTTGCCCCAGTGCGGGCGGCCGCCGTGCGCGGTCATGATCCGCTCCACCGCCGTGAAGTACCCCTGGTAGGGCGTGCCCCGGTACAGATGGACGGCGATGTACGCGCTCTCCCGGCCCGACGCCGTGGAGAGCGCGATGTCGTCGGCGGGCGCGGTGCGCACCTCCACCGGGAAGCTGATCCGCAGCGGCGAGCGGTCCACCATCGCCCGGACCTCGCGCAGCGCCTCGACGGCGGCCTCACGCGGCAGCGCGTACTCCATCTCCACGAACCGCACCCGGCGCGGGCTGGTGAACACCTTGTACGGGATGTCGGTGTACGTACGCGCCGACAGGGCCCGGCTGGAGATGCTGGCGATCGAGGGGATCGTGGCGGGCACGGCCCGGCCGAGCGCGCAGGCGACCTGGAAGACGCCGTTGGACAGCAGCTCGTCCTCGATCCAGGCGCTGACCTTGCCGGGCGGGGCGGCGGGGCCCGCGCTGCGGTTGTTGCGCTTGGTGTTGCAGTTCCCGGTGTGCGGGAACCAGTAGAACTCGAAGTGCTCGTTCTCAGCCACGAGCTGATCGAACTCGGTCGTCACCTGGTCGAAGCTCATCGGCTCCTCGCGGGCGGTCAGCAAAAAGACCGGCTCCACGGCGAAGGTGATCGCGGTGATGACGCCCAGTGCGCCGAGCCCGATCCGCGCCACCGCGAACACATCGGCGTTCTCGGTCTCCGAACAGCGCATCACCGTGCCGTCCGCGGTGACCAGCTCCAGGGCGCGTATCTGCGCGGATATGGACGCCGAGTCACGGCCGGTGCCGTGCGTCCCGGTGGAGGTGGCTCCGGCGACCGTCTGCTCCATGATGTCGCCCATGTTGGTGAGCGAGAGGCCCTCGCGGGCCAGCGCGGTGTTCAGGCGCTTCAGCGGGGTGCCCGCCTCGACCGTCACCGTCATCGCCTTGCGGTCGATCTCGCGGATGCCGGTCAGCAGATCGGGCCGGATCAGCAGCCCGTCGGTGGCCGCGGTCGCGGTGAACGAGTGCCCGGTGCCGACCGGCTTCACCCGCAGCCCGTCCTCGGACGCCCTGCGCAGCGCCTCGGCCAGCTCGTCCACGGAGGCGGGGGACACGGTCCGGGCCGGCCGGGCGGTGACGGTCCCCGCCCAGTTGCGCCATGGGCTCGTCGCCGTCCGTGCGTAGGTCTCGGTCATCTTCCCCGCGCCCTTCCCTAGGAACCGGCCCACCCAGCCGGCGCTTCCCCCGCACGGCAACCACGGGTTACCGGCCGGTTGGAGGGGGATCATACTCACGGCTCCCGCACATTCATCCACCCCTCCGCCACCTCGCCCGAGGGCCGGAAGGGCCTGCTCCGGACGTCGGTGCGACCCCGCCCCGGTGCGGGTGGCAGGATCGACGGCATGTCCGATCTGCGCGATCCCGCCCCCTACGACGCCCTGCTCCTGCTCTCCTTCGGCGGTCCCGAAGGCCCGGACGACGTGGTCCCGTTCCTGGCGAACGTGACCCGCGGCCGGGGCATCCCCGAGGAACGGCTCAAGGAGGTCGGCAAGCACTACTTCCTGTTCGGGGGCGTCAGCCCGATCAACGCCCAGAACAGGGCCCTGCTCGACGCGCTGCGCAAGGACTTCTCCGCACACGGGCTGGACCTGCCGGTCTACTGGGGCAACCGCAACTGGGCCCCGTACCTCACCGACACGCTGCGCGAGATGATCACCGAAGGCCACCGCCGCATTGCCGTCCTGGCGACCAGCGCCTACGCCTCGTACTCCGGCTGCAGGCAGTACCGCGAGAACCTCGCCGACTCACTGGCCGCCCTGGAGGCCGAGGGCCTTCCCGTGCCGCGCGTGGACAAACTCCGGCACTACTTCAATCACCCCGGTTTCGTGGAACCCATGGTGGAGGGCGTCCTCGCCTCGCTGGCTGACCTGCCCGACGACGTGCGCCCCGGCGCGCACCTGGCCTTCACCACGCACTCCATCCCGCTCTCGGCGGCCGACACCTCGGGCCCCGTGGAGGTGCACGGGGACGGCGGCGCGTACGTCGCCGAGCACCTGGAGGTGGCCCGGCTGATCGTGGACGCGGTGCGCGAGCGGACCGGCACGGCCTACCCCTGGCGGCTCGTCTACCAGTCGCGCAGCGGCGCGCCGCACATCCCCTGGCTGGAGCCGGACATCTGCGACCACCTCGACGCGCTCCACGGCGACGGGGTCCCCGCCGTCGTGATGGCGCCCATCGGCTTCGTCTCGGACCACATGGAGGTCCTGTACGACCTCGACACCGAGGCCACCGCCAAGGCCGCCGAGCTGGGCCTGCCGGTGCGCCGATCCGCGACGGTCGGCGCCGACCCCCGGTTCGCCGCCGCGGTGCGCGAGCTCGTCCTGGAGCGGGCCGCCGCCGAGCAGGGCCGGGAGCCGCAGCGGTGCGCCCTCGGGACGCTCGGTGCGAGCCACGACCTCTGCCCGGTGGGCTGCTGCCCGGCCCGGGCGCCCAAGCCCGCCGCCGCAGGGGCCGACAGCCCCTACACGTAAGCCCTCGCCCTTCCCTGTCCGTCTCTCTCCCAACCTCTCTCGCCCGCCCTCAACCTCCTCAAGGGAGCGCCGTGACCGAAACCGACCACTCATCGGACGACCTGCTCGACCTCGCCCTGGAAGCCGCGCGACTCGCCGGCCGGCTGCTGCGCGACGGGCGTCCGGCGGGGCTGGGCGTGGCCGCGACCAAGTCCAGCCCGGTCGACATCGTCACCGAGATGGACATCGCCGCCGAGAAGCTGATCACCGAGTTCCTGATCGAGCGCCGCCCCCTGGACGGCTACCTCGGCGAGGAGGGCGGCGCGACCGCCCAGGGCAGCACCGGAGTGCGCTGGGTGATCGATCCGCTCGACGGCACCGTGAACTATCTCTACGGACTCCCGTCCTGGGCCGTCTCCATCGGCGTCGAGGTGGACGGCGAGCGGGTCGCCGGTGCGGTGGAGGTGCCGATGCGCGGCGAGACGTACTTCGCGCGCCGCGGCCACGGAGCCTTCGTCACCGGCGGCCCGTACGGCGACGAGCACGTCCGGCTGCGGTGCCGGCCCACGGCACCGCTCGCCGAGGCGCTGGTGGCCACCGGCTTCAACTACGTCGCCGAGGTCCGGGCCCACCAGGCCGAGGTGGCGCACGACCTCATCCCGCAGGTGCGGGACATCCGGCGGGGCGGCTCAGCCGCGATCGACCTCTGTGACGTGGCCGCCGGCCGGCTCGACGGCTACTTCGAGCGCGGGCTGCACCCGTGGGACCTGGCGGCGGGCGACATCATCGCCCGGGAGGCCGGCGCCCTCACCGGCGGGCGCCCGGGCCGGCCGGCCGACGGGGACCTGACCGTCGCGGCGTCCCCCGGCGTCTTCGAACCGCTCCAGGCCCTCCTGGAGGACCTGGGCGCCTGGCACGACTGACGCGGAGGGCCCGAGGGGCCCCGCGGGTGCCAGAAGGGCCCCGCAGCCACCGTGGGGCGGCTGCGGGGCCCTTGGCCCATAGGGAAGGTCAGGCGTTCGTCGTCGTGCTGATCCGCACACCGTGCTCGGCGGCGAGACGACGGAGGTCGTCCAGCTCGCTCTGCTCGACGTCCGCGAGGAAGTCGTCGCCCGTCTCGCGGGCCTTCGTGAGGTCGTCCTCGGTCGTCTTGATGCGTTGCAGCAGACCTGCGGTGAAAGCGTCCATGAAGCGCCCCCTCATCGTGGGTCGGTGGCACGGGGGTGTGCCCGGGTTTCCCTCCGCCGAGGCGGTAGGGCGGGTGATCACGCACTCTCCGGGGGACGGAGGGGCCTGTGACAACGCCACATGGGAAGACGTGATCGCGGGTGTGAATGCGTACTCCCCCGCCCGAAGCTCAGAGAAACCTCAACTGGCCGGGAAATCCCGTCGCTTCCTCGAAGCCGCAGGTCGGGGCGGGACGTCTTACCGCCGGTTTATGCGGGTTACGGGCAGGATGGAGCCGCACAAGTGTGCCGGGGCCGTGCCCGCGTCGCGGGCGGCCGGGCCGTCCCCGGACGCCCCGGACCCCGCCGTGCAGACCGCTTGCGAAGTTCTAGGGAAGGAAGCGCCGTGCGCGTACTCGTCGTGGAGGACGAGCAGCTGCTCGCCGATGCGGTGGCCACCGGATTGCGCCGTGAGGCCATGGCCGTCGATGTCGTGTACGACGGGGCCGCGGCCGTGGAGCGCATCGAGGTCAACGACTACGACGTGGTGGTGCTCGACCGTGACCTCCCCCTGATCCACGGTGACGACGTCTGCCGCCGGATCGTCGAGCTCGGCATGCCGACCCGGGTCCTCATGCTCACCGCGTCCGGGGACGTCAGCGACCGGGTGGAGGGCCTGGAGCTCGGCGCCGACGACTATCTGCCCAAGCCCTTCGCGTTCAGCGAGCTGACCGCCCGGGTACGGGCCCTCGGCCGGCGGACGACCGTCGCCCTGCCGCCCGTCCTCGAACGGGCCGGCATCAAGCTGGACCCGAACCGCCGGGAGGTGTTCCGGGGCGGCCAGGAGGTCCAGCTCGCGCCCAAGGAGTTCGCCGTCCTGGAGGTCCTGATGCGCAGCGAGGGCGCCGTCGTCTCGGCGGAGCAGCTGCTGGAGAAGGCGTGGGACGAGAACACCGATCCGTTCACCAACGTCGTCCGGGTGACCGTCATGACCCTGCGCCGCAAACTCGGCGAGCCCCCGGTGATCGTCACCGTGCCCGGCTCCGGCTACCGGATCTGACGCCGGTGCCCACCGTCCCGCCGCCCATGGGGGCACCCCCCAAACCCACCTGGGAGCCCAAACAGCAGGAGCCTCCCTACCCGTGGTTGCGCCCGACCATCCGGATACGGCTCACGCTGCTGTACGGCGGCATGTTCCTCATCGCGGGCATCCTGCTGCTGTCGATCATCTACATGCTGGCCGCCCAGGCTCTGCATGTGGGCAGCGACCTCCCGTTCAAGATCGTCGACGGTCACGTCTCCAGCGACGTCTGCAACCTTCTGGAGGAGGGCAACTCGCCGAGCGCGGTCAACGCGGCGATGAACTCCTGCGTCAATCACCAGCGCCAGCAGGCCCTGGACACGCTGCTCAACCGGTCACTGCTGGCCCTGGTGGGCCTCAGCATCATCGCCTTCGCCTTCGGCTACGGAATGGCCGGCAGGGTGCTGTCTCCGCTGGGCCGGATCACCCGCATCGCCCGGACCGTGGCCGGTACGGACCTGGCCCGCCGTATCGAGCTCGACGGGCCGGACGACGAGCTCAAGGAGCTGTCCGACACCTTCGACGACATGCTGGACCGGCTGGAGCGGGCTTTCACCGCGCAGCAGCGGTTCGTCGGCAACGCCTCGCACGAGCTGCGCACGCCGCTCGCCATCAACCGCACGCTTCTGGAGGTCCACCTCTCCGATCCGGCGGCCCCGCCCGAGCTCCAGCAGCTGGGGAAGACGCTGCTGGCCACCAACGAGCGCAGCGAGCAGCTGGTGGAGGGCCTGCTGCTGCTGGCCCGCAGCGACAACCAGATCGTCGAGCGCAAACCGGTCGACCTCGCCGAGGTCGCCTCGCGCGCCGTGGACCAGGCGCGCGGCGAGGCCGAGACCAAGGGCGTGGAGATGCGCGAGGACCTGGCCGAGGCCATCGTCCAGGGCAACGGCGTCCTGCTGGAGCGCATCGCGCTGAACCTCGTGCAGAACGCCGTCCGCTACAACGTCCCGGAGGGCGGCTGGGTCGAGGTGAGTACGGCGCTGCTGCCCGGGCAGGCGGTGCTCGTCGTCTCGAACACGGGCCCCGTGGTCCCCGCGTACGAGATCGACAATCTCTTCGAGCCCTTCAGACGGCTGCGTACGGAGCGGACGGGCAGCGACAAGGGGGTCGGGCTCGGTCTGTCGATCGCGCGGTCCGTCGCCCGCGCCCATGGCGGCCGTATCATCGCCGAGCCCCGTGAAGGCGGTGGTCTTGTGATGCGCGTCTCACTGCCGGTCTGACCGGCGCGAGAGGAGCTTTGCGCGCTGATTATTTTTTGTTCGCTTTGAGCGGAATTTTCGGGACCTGATCCCGAAGAGACCATGTGTGATCGATCACACGAGCGAATATCTCCCTGTCCACGCTCCGTGACCAGGGAACTCACCGGAAACCCGGCGAAACACCGGGTTTTCCGGGGCAGTGATGACGGGAAGTACACGGGGTGGCGCCTGCGAAGGGCGCCGCCGGGACCGTGTACGGTCCCCATCGCCACCCAAGCCGATCACTCCCGAGCGGTCCTTTTGGGTGTCGATTGAGTAACAGACCTTGATGTGAGGCAAAATCTCCGCCTCAGGTCGGGCACAAGTCCGGCCTCTCACGCGTTACGAGCGCTGAGACACCGCAGACACCCAGAGGGGGAGAGCGACATGGCAACGGATTACGACACCCCACGCAAGACCGACGACGACGTCGATCAGGACAGCCTTGAAGAGCTGAAGGCGCGCCGGAGCGACAAGACGGCGTCCGCCGTCGACGTCGACGAGTTCGACGCGGCCGAGGGCCTTGAGCTGCCCGGCGCGGATCTGTCCAACGAGGAGCTGGCCGTACGGGTCCTGCCCAAGCAGGCCGACGAGTTCACCTGCATGAGCTGCTTCCTCGTGCACCACCGCAGTCAGCTGGCCCGCGAGAAGAACGGCCAGCCGATCTGCCGCGACTGCGACTGAGATCCGGTCGGCCGTGGCAGGGGACACACCGTTCCGCAAGCGGCGCCCCTGGGGCAGAAGGTCCTCGGAGGCGCACCAGGGCGGTACACGCCCGGCAGAAGGCGCCCAGGCGCCTGCCGAGCGGTCCGCCCTGCCACCCTCGCCGGACGGACAGGACGACGAGCGGGGCCTGCAGGCGGCCTCGCTCGAAGCGGCCGAAGTAGCGGTACGCGCAGCCCGTGAGGCTGCTGGAGTCGACACGGCCGATGGGGCCGGACAGGTCGGCAGGACGGAGCCCGTGACCGGGGCAGGCCGTCTGAGTTCAGTGAAACGGGGCGTACGCAAGGGCGGGGAGAGCGCCAAGGAAGCGATCGGTCATATCGCGGACCTGATCATCCACATCGCTCCCCGCGTCCCTGTGCGCGACCTCGCCACCCTGCGCGAGCACTTTCCCGGCCTCGGGCCGGAGGAGATCGCGGACCGGCTCGTCGTGGGCGCGAGCCGCGCGACCGCCACCGTCGGCGCCGGAATCGGCGCGGCGGCCATGATGCCCGTGCCGCCCGCGATGTTCGCCGAGCTGGCCGCCGAGGTCACCGGCGTCGCCGCCATAGAGATGAAACTCGTCGCCGAACTGCACGAGGTCTACGGACGCCGTCCCCCGGGCGGCATCGCCCGGCGCTCGACCGCCTACCTCACCGCCTGGACCGAGGAGCGCGGCATCGAGGTCACCCGCCCCGCCTCCGTCGATTCGGCGCTGAGCGGCCGGATGAAGCGCGAACTCCGCCGCCAGATCATGAAGCGCACCGTGCGCGACCTGCCGAGCCTGATCCCGTTCATGGTCGGCGCCGCCGTCGGCGCGTCCATGAACCGGCGCGACACCAGGAAACTCGCCGAACGGGTCAGGAAGGACCTCCGCGAGAAGCAGATCCCCTGGGACCGCCTCCCGGACCAGCCTCCGCTGAAACCCGAAACCTGAAGGCCGTCAGGCCCGGACCGCCGCGTTCAGCGCCGACACCAGGGCCTTCGGGTCGCGCGTCGAGAGATAGACGTACGGGGTCGGGTCCTCCGGGTCGGTGACCTCCACCCGGACCGCCGTCGGGATGTAGCTGCGCAGCAGCATGAAGGCCCGGGTGTCCGCCTTGTGCGTGCGCCAGGCGCGCGCCTCCTCGGCGTCCAGCACCTCGGCCTCGCCGAGCGCCGAGACCGGGATCCGGGCGTCCCCGGCGACGAGCGCGCCCGCCACCACCCGGATGCGGGCGGAGCCGTACGAACTGACCGCGACGGCCGACAGGACCGTGCCGCCGGCCAGGCCGGCGAGGAGCGGCAGGGTGCCCAGCGGCAGCAGCATCAGCGCGCACGCGATGCCGATCAGGACGGCGATCAGCCACCACGAACGGGGTGCGGTGAGGCGTTCGTCGTAGGGCGGGGTCGAAGGCTGCATGGCTCCAGCTTGGCACGGCGCGACCGGCAGGTACCCGCGCGGGTAAGGTCTGCGCCTGTGAGTGGAACATCTGCGGCTCTGACGCCCCCGGCCGACGCGGTGAAACCGGTCCGGCACCCCGACGCCCCGGCCCCCGGCGAACTCCTCGGCGCGCACTACGAGCACTGCTTCGGCTGCGGCTCCGGCCAGCCCCACGGCCTCCACCTCCAGGCGCGGGCCGGCGAGGGCGTCAGGGTGACCGCCGAGTTCACCGTGAAGGCGGCTCACCAGGGCGCCCCGGGCCTCGCGCACGGCGGGGTGCTGGCCACGGCGCTGGACGAGACGCTCGGCTCGCTGAACTGGCTGCTGCGGGTCATCGCGGTCACCGGGCGGCTGGAGACCGACTTCGTACGGCCCGTCCCCGTCGACACCGTGCTGTTCCTCGACGCCGAGGTCACCGCCGTGCACGGGCGGAAGATCTACTCCCGGGCGACCGGACGGATCGGCGGCCCGGACGGGCCGGTCGCGGTGCGGGCCGACGCCCTGTTCATCGAGGTCAAGGTCGACCACTTCATCGAGAACGGCCGGCCGGCCGAGATCCAGGCCGCCATGGCCGACCCCGACCAGGTCAGGCGGGCCCGCGCCTTCGAGGTGAACCCGTGATGCGGCACCCCGTCGACGTCCTGATCCGCCGGGTCGACCCGGACGTTCCGCTGCCCTCCTACGGGCACCCCGGGGACGCCGGCGCGGACCTGGTGACGACCGAGGCCGCCGAACTGGCACCGGGGGAGCGGGCCGTACTGCCCACCGGGGTTTCGATCGCCCTGCCCGACGGGTACGCCGCGTTCGTGCACCCACGATCCGGTCTCGCCGCCCGCTGCGGAGTCGCCCTGGTGAATGCCCCGGGGACGGTCGATGCCGGGTACCGTGGAGAGATCAAAGTGATCGTCATCAATCTCGACCCACGCGAGTCCGTGCGGTTCGAGCGGTTCGACCGGATTGCCCAACTGGTCGTGCAGCAGGTCGAGAAGGTGCGCTTCCACGAGGTGTCGGAGCTTCCCGGCTCGGCGCGGGCCGAAGGGGGCTTCGGGTCCACCGGCGGCCATGCCGCCGTTGATGTTGATGGCGTCCGGGGCGGGGTTCCCCAGGGCGGGAACAGCTACGCTTCGGTCGAATCCGACCGGGAAGGACAGTGACGTGTTCGGACGTCGCAAGAACAGTGGTGCCGCCGATGACACGGCGGCCGAGGCGCGCGAGGCCGAGCAGGTCGTCGACGAGCAGGATGACGCCGAGGGCGAGTCCCGCCGGACGAACCTTCCGCCGGCGCCGCGCCCGGACGGCCCGTGGGACATCAGCGAGGTGTCCCAGCCCGGCGACGGCCGGGTCGACCTGGGCGGCATCCTCGTGCCCGGCGTCGAGGGCATGGAGCTGCGCGTGGAGGTCGCCGGTGACGCGATCGTCGCCGCCACCGTCGTGATGCGCGACAGCGCGATCCAGCTCCAGGCGTTCGCGGCCCCCAAGAAGGAGGGCATCTGGGGCGAGGTCCGCGAGGAGATCGCCACGGGCATCACCCAGCAGGGCGGCATCATCGACGAGGTCGAGGGCCCGCTCGGCTGGGAGCTGCGTGCTCAGGTCCCCGTACAGCTTCCCGACGGGGCGAACGGCGTGCAGCTGGTGCGCTTCGTCGGTGTCGACGGTCCGCGCTGGTTCCTGCGGGGCGTGATCTCCGGCCAGGGCGCCGTGCAGCCGGAGGCCGCCGGGCTCCTGGAGTCGGTCTTCCGGGACACCGTGGTCGTCCGCGGCGATGGCCCCATGGCCCCCCGCGACCCGATCGTCCTGAAGCTCCCCAACGACGCCCAGATGGTTCCCGAGGGCGTGCAGCAGGAGGAGCAGGAGGGCTCGAAGTTCTCCGGTGGCATGGCGGGCCTCCAGCGCGGTCCCGAGATCACCGAGGTGCGCTGACCCGCACCCGCGGACACCGGCCGGTGGGCCGTACCCCTTCCCCGGGGTGCGGCCCACCGGCTTTTGCGTGTGCCGGCGCGTACAGGGCGCGTATCGGCGGCGTACAGGCGTCGTCAAGGCCGGGCCCACTTCCGTAAGAGAGGCATCAACGCAGGTCACGGCGGTGCCGGCCGGCGGTTTGCTCAAGGGGTCCGATTCATCGACACCTCATTCAGGAGCATCCGATGGCCGATGCGGCCTTCGTCGTCACCACGATCGCGGTCTTCGCGCTGGTGGCACTCGTCGCCAAGGGGGTGGCGAAGCTGTGACCGCGGACCACGTGGCCGGCCTCGTCGTGGCCGCCGCCCTGCTGGGATACCTCGTCCTGGCCCTCCTCTTCCCGGAGAGGTTCTGAGCCCGACATGAGCCCCGTCCTCTCCGGTGTGCTCCAGCTCCTCGCGCTCGTCGTCGCGCTGGGGCTGGCGTACCGACCGCTCGGCGACCACATGGCCCGCGTCTACACCTCGACCCGCCATCTGCGGGCCGAGAGGTGGATCTACCGGGCGATAGGCGCCGACCCCGGCAGGCAGATGCGCCGGGCCGCCTACCTGCGCGGCGTCCTCGCCTTCTCCGCCGTGAGCGTCCTCTTCCTCTACCTCCTGCAACGGCTCCAGGGGGCCCTGCCCGGCTCGCTCGGCTTCTCCTCGATCAGCCCGGACCAGGCGTTCAACACGGCCGCCTCGTTCGTCGCGAACACCAACTGGCAGTCGTACGCCGGCGAGCAGGCCATGGGCCACGTCGTGCAGACCGGCGGCCTCGCCGTGCAGAACTTCGTCTCCGCCGCCGTCGGCATGGCCGTCGCGGTCGCCCTCGTACGAGGGTTCGCCGCCTCCCGTACCGGGGAGCTCGGCAACTTCTGGGCCGACCTGGTGCGCGGCACCGTACGCGTCCTGCTGCCGATCGCGGTCGTCGGCGCCCTCGTCCTCGTTGCCTGCGGGGCGGTACAGAACTTCTCCGGCGTCCACGAGGTCGGGCAGTTCACGGGCGGTGCGCAGCAGTGGAACGGCGGCGCGGTCGCGTCCCAGGAGGCCATCAAGGAGCTGGGCACCAACGGGGGCGGCTACTTCAACGCCAATTCGGCGCACCCCTTCGAGAATCCGAACGGCCTGTCCAACCTCTTCGAGATCTTCCTGATCCTCGTCATCCCGTTCGCCCTCACCCGCACCTTCGGACGCATGGTCGGCTCGGTCCGGCAGGGGTACGCGCTGCTCGCCACGATGCTGGTCTTCTGGCTCGGCTTCTCCGCGCTGATGATGTGGACCGAGTCCGCCCACCACGGCCCGGCCTTCGAGCTCGCGGGCGGGGCGGCGGAGGGCAAGGAGACCCGGTTCGGGGTCGGCGGCTCCTCCCTGTTCGCCGTGGCCACCACGCTCACCTCGACCGGCGCGGTGAACTCCTTCCACTCCTCGTTCACCGGTCTCGGCGGCGGCATCACGCTGCTCGGCATGCAGCTCGGCGAGATCGCCCCCGGAGGCGTCGGCTCCGGCCTCTACGGCATGCTGATCATGGCGCTCATCGCGGTCTTCGTCGCCGGTCTGATGGTCGGCCGTACGCCCGAATACCTCGGCAAGAAGATCGGCACCCGCGAGATCAAGCTCGCCGCCTGCTACCTCCTGATCACCCCGGCCCTGGTGCTCGGCTTCACCGCTGCGGCCGTCGCGCTGCCCACCCCTCCCCACTCGGTGGCCAACCCGGGGGCGCACGGCTTCTCCGAGATCCTGTACGCCTACACCTCCGGCGCCAACAACAACGGCTCGGCGTTCGCCGGGCTCGCCGCGGACACCCCGTGGTTCAACACCACGATCGGGCTCGCGATGCTGCTCGGCCGGTTCCTGCCCATGGTGTTCGTCCTGGCCCTCGCCGGCTCGCTCGCCGAGCAGCGGCCCGTCCCGGCGACCTCGGGCACCCTCCCCACCCACACCCCGCTGTTCAGCGGACTGCTGGCCGCGGTCGTCGTGGTCGTCGCCGGCCTGACCTACTTCCCGGCCCTCGCCCTGGGCCCGCTGGCCGAAGGGCTGGCGTCATGACCACTCGTACGAAGCAGGAGGGCCCGATGACCGCCGGCGCCGCGCTGTCCGACCCGAAGACGCTGCTCGCCGCGCTGCCCGGAGCACTGCGCAAGCTGCACCCCCGCGCGATGGCCGCCTCACCGGTCATGTTCGTGGTCCTCGTGGGGTCCGTCTTCACCACCGTCCTCGCCGCCCGGGACCCCGGCGACTGGTTCGGCTGGGCGATCACCGGCTGGCTCTGGCTCACCACGGTCTTCGCCAACCTCGCGGAGGCGGTCGCCGAGGGCCGCGGCAAGGCCCAGGCGGACAGCCTGCGCCGGGCGAAGACGGACACCGTCGCCCGCCGCCTCACCGGCGACCGCGAGGAGCGCGTCGCGGGCACCGACCTCCGCGTCGGCGACCTGGTCGTCTGCGAGGCGGGCGACATCGTGCCCGGCGACGGGGACGTCGTCGAGGGTGTGGCCGGCGTCGACGAGTCCGCCGTCACCGGCGAGTCCGCCCCGGTCATCCGCGAATCCGGCGGCGACCGCAGCGCCGTCACCGGCGGGACGAAGGTGCTCTCCGACCGGATCGTCATCCGGATCACCACCAAGCCCGGCGAGACGTTCATCGACCGCATGATCGCCCTGGTCGAGGGCGCCGCCCGGCAGAAGACGCCCAACGAGGTCGCCCTGAACATCCTCCTGGCGTCCCTCACCGTCGTCTTCCTGCTCGCCGTCGTCACCCTCCAGCCCTTCGCCGTCTACGCGGGCGACGCGCAGTCCATGATCGTGCTCACCGCGCTCCTGGTCTGCCTCATCCCGACCACCATCGGCGCGCTGCTCTCCGCGATCGGCATCGCGGGCATGGACCGGCTCGTCCGGCGCAACGTGCTCGCGATGTCCGGACGGGCCGTCGAGGCGGCCGGGGACGTCTCGACGCTGCTGCTCGACAAGACCGGGACCATCACCCTCGGCAACCGCCGCGCCACCGACCTGCTGCCCGTCACGGGGGTCACCGGCGCGGAACTCGCGGACGCCGCCCAGCTCGCCTCGCTGGCCGACGAGACGCCCGAGGGCCGGTCCGTGGTCGTCCTCGCCAAGGAGCGGTACGGGCTGCGCGAACGCCACGCGGGCGAGCTGTCCGGCGCCACCTGGGTCGCCTTCACCGCCCGCACCCGCATGTCGGGCGTGGACGTGGACGGGCGCAAGGTCCGCAAGGGCGCCACCGCAGCCGTCGTCGCCTGGGTCGAGGAGCGCGGCGGCGACGTCCCCGACGAGGCCCGGACCCTCACCGACCGCATCGCGGCGGCCGGCGGCACCCCGCTCCTGGTGGCCGTGGAGGACGGGCACGGGGCGCGGGTCCTGGGGGTCGTCCAGCTCAAGGACGTCGTCAAGGAGGGCATGCCGGAACGGTTCGCCGAGCTGCGCCGCATGGGCATCCGTACCGTCATGATCACCGGCGACAACCCGCTGACCGCGAAGTCCATCGCCGAGGAGGCCGGGGTGGACGACTTCCTCGCCGAGGCCACGCCCGAGGACAAGATGGCCCTCATCAAGCGCGAGCAGGCCGGCGGCGGGCTCGTCGCGATGACCGGTGACGGTACCAACGACGCCCCGGCGCTCGCCCAGGCCGACGTCGGCGTCGCCATGAACACGGGGACCTCGGCAGCCAAGGAGGCCGGGAACATGGTCGACCTGGACTCCGACCCGACCAAGCTCATCGAGATCGTGGAGATCGGCAAGCAGCTGCTGATCACACGCGGGGCGCTCACCACGTTCTCCCTGGCCAACGACGTGGCGAAGTACTTCGCGATCATCCCCGCGATGTTCGCCGCGCTCTACCCGGGCCTGGACCGGCTCAACATCATGGACCTGTCCTCGCCGCGCACCGCGATCCTCTCCGCGGTGATCTTCAACGCGCTGATCATCGTCGCGCTCGTCCCGCTCGCCCTCAGGGGCGTCCGCTACCGGCCCGGCGGCGCCGCGGCCATGCTCCGGCGCAACCTCGCCGTCTACGGCATCGGCGGCCTGATCGCCCCCTTCGCCGGCATCAAGCTCATCGACCTGCTCCTCTCCCTCGTCCCCGGAATCGGCTGACCCGCCATGAACACACCCGTACGCAACCCCGTCCGCCAGGTCTGGGCCGCCCTGCGCGCCCTGCTCGCCCTCACCCTGGTCTGCGGCGTCCTCTACCCGCTCGCCGTCACCGGCGCCGCCCAGGCGTTCATGCCCGGCCGCGCCAACGGCTCCGAGATCACCTCCGACGGCAAGGTCGTGGGCTCCGCCCTCATCGGCCAGCATTACGTCCTGCCGGGAGGCGGGCCGGATCCGAAGTGGTTCCAGCCGCGCCCCTCCGCAGGGCTCGGCACCAACAGCCGCAACACCCAGTACTCGCTGCTGGTGTCCGGCGCGTCCAACCTCGCCGGCGACAACCCCGAGCTGATCGACCGGGTCACCGCCGCCAAGGAGGCCGTCGTCCGGGACAACTCCGTCCCCGGCCATCCGGTGGACCCCGCCACGGTGCCGCCCGACGCGGTCACCTCGTCCGGCTCCGGGCTCGACCCGGACATCTCGCCGGCGTACGCACACCTCCAGGTCCGCCGCGTCGCCGCACGCAACCACCTCACCGCCGGACAGGTCACCGAACTGGTGGAGCGGCACACCGAAGGCCGCGGTCTCGGCTTCATCGGGGAACCGCGCGTCAACGTCCTCCGGCTCAACATCGCCCTGCGCCAGCTGGTGACCGGGGTGCGCTGACGGAGGGGCATTGCCCGCTTCCCCGCCACCCGCACATACTGGCGGCCGACAGGACCGAGGACCCACGGGGGAGCGCCATGACCGAGAACACCGCCGACACCAGCACCGGCGGGGGCGCCGGCACGGCCGTCGCCGACGCCCCCATGGTCCGCGTCGAGGACCTGCACCGCTCCTACGGCTCCGGCGCGGGAGCGGTGCACGCGCTGCGCGGTGTCTCCTTCGAGGTGCCGCGCGGCGAGCTCGTCGCCCTCAAGGGGCGCTCCGGCTCCGGCAAGACGACCCTGCTCAATCTCGTCGGCGGCCTCGACACCCCGGACGGCGGCCGGATCACCGTCGACGGCACCGACCTCTCCTCGCTCGGCGAGAACGGGCTCCTGGAGCTGCGCCGGGACCGGGTCGGCTTCATCTTCCAGTCGTTCGGCCTGATCCCGATCCTGACCGCCTCCGAGAACGTCGGCGTGCCCCTGCGGCTGCGCAAGGCCGACCCCAAGGAGCGCGAGGAGCGGGTGTCGCTGCTGCTCTCCCTCGTCGGCCTCGCCGACCACGCCGCCCAGCGCCCCGGCGAACTCTCCGGCGGCCAGCAGCAGCGCGTGGCCATCGCCCGCGCGCTCGCCAACCGGCCCGCCCTGCTGATCGCCGACGAGCCGACCGGACAGCTCGACGCGGAGACCGGCCTCGCGGTGATGGAGCTGCTGCGCGCCGTCGTGCACAGCGAGGGCGTCACCGCACTCGTCGCCACCCACGACGCCCAGCTCCTCGGCCTCGCCGACCGGGTCCTCGAACTCAGCGACGGCCACATCGTCGAGCACTGACCGGCGGCCCGGAAGCGGTATCAGAGTTACGTCAAATCCCGCCGCTTCCCCACCCTCCGTCCGATACGCCGGAAATCCACCAGGTACTTTCGAACCATGGCCGCCACGGCGGCGGCCGCCGGTTTCGGAAGACGATGGGGCCATGGCGCGCGGCAAACTTCGGATCTACCTCGGTGCGGCACCCGGCGTCGGCAAGACGTACGCGATGCTCGCCGAGGCGCACCGGCGCGTCGAACGCGGAACCGACTGCGTCGTCGGCTTTGTGGAGCACCACGACCGCCCGCGCACCGAGACGCTGCTGCACGGCCTCGAAGTGGTCCCGCGCCGCGAGATCGAGCACCGCTCGGCCGTCTTCACCGAGATGGACATCGACGCCGTCCTGGAGCGCGCCCCGGCCGTAGCCCTGGTCGACGAGCTGGCCCACACCAACGTGCCCGGCTCCCGCAACGCCAAGCGCTGGCAGGACGTCGAGGAACTGCTCCAGGCCGGCATCGACGTCGTCTCGACCGTCAACATCCAGCACCTGGAATCCCTCGGCGACGTGGTCGAGTCGATAACCGGCGTACGCCAGCGCGAGACCGTGCCCGACGAGGTCGTACGCCGGGCCGACCAGCTCGAACTGGTCGACATGTCGCCCCAGGCCCTGCGCCGCCGCATGGCCCACGGCAACATCTACAAGCCCGACCGGATCGACGCCTCCCTCTCCAACTACTTCCGCCCCGGCAACCTCACCGCCCTGCGCGAGCTGGCCCTCCTCTGGGTCGCCGACCGCGTGGACGAATACCTCCAGCAGTACCGGGGCGAGCACAACATCCGCACCACCTGGCAGGCCCGCGAACGCATCGTCGTCGGCCTCACCGGAGGCCCCGAGGGCCGCACCCTCATCCGCCGCGCCGCCCGGATGGCGGCCAAGGGCTCCGGCAGCGAGATCCTGGCCGTCTACATCGCCCGCAGCGACGGGCTGACCTCCGCCTCGCCCAAGGAACTGGCCGTCCAGCGCACCCTCGTCGAGGACCTGGGCGGCACCTTCCACCACGTCATCGGCGACGACATACCCTCCGCGCTCCTGGAGTTCGCCCGGGGCGTCAACGCCACCCAGATCGTCCTGGGCTCCAGCCGCCGCAAGACCTGGCAGTACATCTACGGACCCGGCGTCGGCGCCACCGTCGCCCGCGAGTCCGGCACCGACCTCGACGTCCACATCGTCACCCACGACGAGGTCGCCAAGGGCCGGGGCCTGCCCATCGCCCGGGGCGCCCGCCTCGGCCGCGCCCGCATCCTCTGGGGCTGGGCGGTCGGCGTCGGCGGACCGGTCCTCCTCGCCGTGCTCCTCAAGGCCCTGGAGGGCGGACCGGGGCTCGCCAACGACGTCCTGCTCTTCCTCTTCATGACCGTCGCCGCCGCGCTCATCGGCGGACTGCTGCCCGCCCTCGCCTCGGCGGCCGTCGGCTCCCTGCTGCTGAACTACTGGTTCACCCCGCCCACCCACACCCTCACCGTCCAGGACCCGGAGAACCTGGTCGCCATCGTGATCTTCTTCGCGGTGGCCGTCGCGGTGGCCTCCGTGGTGGACCTCGCCGCCCGCCGCACCCACCAGGCCGCCCGGCTGCGCGCGGAGTCCGAGATCCTGTCGTTCCTGGCCGGCAGCGTGCTGCGCGGCGAGACCACGCTCGCCGCGCTCCTGGACCGGGTACGGGAGACCTTCGGCATGGGGTCCGTCGCCCTGCTGGAGCGCCGCAGCGACGTCGACCCCTGGACCTGCGCCGGCAGCGTCGGCCCGGCCCCGGCCGCCCGGCCCGAGGACGCCGACGTGGACATGCCCGTCGGCGACCACATGGCCCTGGCCCTGACCGGCCGGGTGCTGCCCGCCGAGGACCGCCGGGTACTCGGCGCGTTCGCCGCTCAGGCGGCCGTCGTCCTGGACCGCCAGCGGCTGGTGGGCGAGGCCGAGGAGGCCCGCAGACTCGCCGAGGGCAACCGCATCAGGACCGCGCTCCTGGCCGCCGTCAGCCACGACCTGCGCACGCCCCTCGCCGCGATCAAGGCCGCCGTCTCCTCCCTGCGCTCCGACGACGTCGCCTGGTCCGACGACGACGAGGCGGAGCTCCTGGAAGGCATCGAGGCCGGCGCCGACCGCCTCGACCACCTCGTCGGGAACCTCCTGGACATGTCCCGCCTCCAGACCGGCACGGTCACCCCGCTCATCCGGGAGATCGACCTGGACGAGGTGGTGCCCATGGCCCTCGGCGGCGTCCCCGAGGGCAGCGTCGACCTGGACATACCCGAGACGCTGCCCATGGTCGCCGTCGACCCCGGCCTCCTGGAACGGGCCGTCGCCAACATCGTGGAGAACGCCGTGAAGTACAGCCCCGACGGCGACCGCGTCACCGTGGCGGCCAGTGCGCTCGGCGCCCGCGTCGAACTCCGCGTGGCCGACCGCGGCCGGGGCGTCCCCGACGAGGGCAAGGAGCGCATCTTCGAGCCCTTCCAGCGGTACGGAGACGCCCCACGCGGCGCCGGGGTCGGCCTCGGCCTCGCGGTGGCCCGGGGCTTCGCCGAGTCCATGGGCGGCACGCTCGACGCCGAGGACACCCCGGGCGGCGGCCTCACCATGGTCCTGACCCTCAAGGCCGCCCCCGGCCACGCCCCGGCCGCCCCCGGCCTCCCCGCGCGGATCACCTCATGAACCGCCCGGAGCTCCCCGCACCGACGTACGCCCAGCAGAAAGGCAGGACCCCGATGACCCGGGTGCTTGTGGTCGACGACGAGCCGCAGATCGTTCGCGCCCTCGTGATCAACCTGAAGGCGCGCAAGTACGAGGTGGACGCCGCGCCCGACGGGGCCACCGCCCTCCAGCTCGCCGCAGCCCGCCACCCCGACGTCGTCGTCCTCGACCTCGGGCTGCCCGACATGGACGGCGTCGACGTCATCAGGGGCCTGCGCGGCTGGACCCGGGTCCCGATCCTGGTCCTCTCGGCCCGCCACACCTCCGACGAGAAGGTCGAGGCGCTGGACGCGGGGGCCGACGACTACGTGACCAAGCCCTTCGGCATGGACGAGCTGCTGGCCCGGCTGCGGGCCGCGGTGCGCCGGGCCGAGCCGGTCGGCCAGGACGGGGGCGACCAGGTCGTCGTCGTGGAGACCGAGGGCTTCACCGTCGACCTCGCCGCGAAGAAGGTCCACCGCGAGGGCCGCGACGTACGGCTCACCCCCACCGAATGGCACCTGCTGGAGGTCCTGGTCCGCAACGGCGGCCGGCTCGTCAGCCAGCGCCAGCTCCTCCAGGAGGTCTGGGGGCCCTCGTACGGCACCGAGACCAACTACCTGCGCGTCTACATGGCCCAGCTCAGGCGGAAGCTGGAGGCGGACCCCTCCCACCCCCGCCACTTCGTCACCGAACCCGGCATGGGTTACCGCTTCGAGCGCGCCTGAAACCGGCGGACGGACGCGCACGTGTCCTCCGTACGGGTGAGACGGCGGCCACCCGCCATGACCTCGCGGGACCGGTACCCTTCGGGTATGAGTGCTGTTCCTCGTTCCGAGAAGCCCCACAAGGGCGACCGGCCTTCCGGTCGCTTCCGGCGCATGCTCGACCGGCTTTCCAGCTCCCAGGAGGACCTGGAGTGCGAGGAGCTGGAGGAGGACTCGCAGGCGTCGGGGTGCACCCGGATCTCCGAATGCACCGACCGCCAGATCGTGAAGGTCACTGGTACCTTGCGGACGGTCACCCTGCGGCCGCGCGCCGGAGTGCCCGCCCTGGAGGCGGAGCTCTTCGACGGCACCGCACCGCTCGACGTGGTCTGGCTCGGCCGCCGCTCCATCCAGGGCATAGAGCCGGGCCGCAAGCTCATCGTGTCCGGCCGGATCGCCATGAGCCACGGCCGCCGGGTGCTGTTCAACCCCACATACGAACTCCGACCGCTCGGCAAGGAGTAGCCGGTGACGTCTCTCGACAAGCCGACGTCCGACACGGACCGCACCACCGACCAGCAGGAGGCCGACAGCAGGGCGGTCACCGAGGCCGCGCTCTTCGAAGCCTTCGGCGGCGTGAGGGGCATGGTGGAGACGGTCCTGCCCGGGCTGCTCTTCGTCACGATCTTCACCATCAACAAGAACCTCACCTACTCGGCCATCGCGGCCCTGGCGGTGTCGCTGGCGCTCGTGGTGGTCCGGCTGGTCCGCAAGGACACCGTCAAGCACGCCTTCAGCGGCGTCTTCGGTGTGGCCTTCGGCGTGGTCTTCGCCAAGATGACGGGCAACGCCAAGGACTTCTACCTCCCGGGCATGCTCTACACCCTGGGCCTCGCCCTGGCCTACCTGGTCACCGCGGTCGCCGGCCTGCCGCTGATCGGCCTCATCCTGGGTCCGGTGTTCAAGGAGAACCTCTCCTGGCGCACCCGCAACCCCGGCCGCAAGAAGGCGTACACCAAGGCCAGCTACGCCTGGGGGCTGATCCTGCTCGCCAAGTGCGCGATCCTCTTCCCGCTGTACTGGTGGGCCGACACCACCCAGCTCGGCTGGGTGCTGGTCGCCCTGAAGATCCCGCCGTTCCTGCTGGCGGTCTACCTGACCTGGGTCTTCCTCGCCAAGGCACCGCCGCCCATCGACGTCTTCGCCGAGATGGAGGCGGAGGAGGAGGCCGAGAAGGCCCGTAAGACGGCCGCCGCCGAAGCGGCCAGGGGCCAGGAGTTCTGAGACGTACCAGAGGGGCCCGGTCACCAGCGGTGACCGGGCCCCTCTCGCATGCTTACGCCTCCGAGTCGCCCCGGCGCACCGACAGCAGGTCCTCCAGCTGCTCCTCGCGCGCCTGCGCGGCGACGAACAGCAGCTCGTCACCCGCCTCCAGGCTCTCCTCCGGGCTCGGCGTCAGCACCCGCTGCCCCCGGATGATCGTCACCAGCGAGGTGTCCTCCGGCCAGGCGACCTCCCCGACCTGGGTCCCCGCCAGCGCCGACTCCGGCGGCAGCGTCAGCTCCACAAGGTTCGCGTCGCCGTGGCTGAAGCGCAGCAGCCGGACCAGATCGCCGACGCTCACCGCCTCCTCGACCAGCGCCGACATCAGACGCGGCGTGGACACCGCGACATCGACGCCCCACGACTCGTTGAACAGCCACTCGTTCTTCGGGTTGTTCACCCGGGCGACGACCCTCGGCACGCCGTACTCGGTCTTGGCCAGCAGCGAGACGACCAGGTTCACCTTGTCGTCCCCGGTCGCCGCGATCACGACGTTGCAGCGCTGGAGCGCCGCCTCGTCCAACGACGTGATCTCGCAGGCGTCCGCCAGCAGCCACTCGGCCATCGGCACCCGTTCCACGGAGATGGCGGTGGGCGCCTTGTCCACGAGCAGCACCTCGTGCCCGTTCTCCAGCAGCTCGCCCGCGATGGAACGCCCCACCGCACCGGCCCCGGCAATCGCGACACGCATCAGTGACCGCCCTCCTCGGGGCCCTCGGCGAAGGCCGCCTCGACCTTCGCGATCTCGTCCGTACGCATCATCACGTGGACGAGGTCGCCCTCCTGGAGCACCGTCTGCGACGACGGCAGTATGGCTTCGCCCAACCGGGTGAGGAACGCGACGCGCACGCCCGTCTCCTCCTGCAGCGTGCTGATCTTGTGGCCGATCCAGGACGGGGTGGTGTGCACCTCCGCCAGCTGCACCCCGCCGCTCGGGTCGCGCCACAGCGGCTCCGCGCCCGACGGCAGCAGCCGGCGCAGCATCTGGTCCGCCGTCCAGCGCACGGTCGCGACCGTCGGGATGCCGAGACGCTGATACACCTCGGCGCGCCGGGGGTCGTAGATCCGGGCCGCGACGTTCTCGATGCCGAACATCTCGCGCGCCACCCGGGCCGCGATGATGTTGGAGTTGTCGCCGGAGCTCACCGCCGCGAACGCGCCGGCCTCCTCGATCCCCGCTTCCCGCAGCGTGTCCTGGTCGAACCCGACCCCGGTGACGCGACGGCCGCCGAACCCGGAGCCGAGGCGCCGGAACGCCGTGGGGTCCTGGTCGATGACGGCGACCGTGTGCCCCTGCTGCTCCAGGGTCTGCGCGAGAGCGGCTCCCACTCGCCCGCAGCCCATGATGACGATGTGCACCTTGCGCCTACCTCGCCGTCCTGGTCGTCCGGCTGACCTGCGAAAACACCCTGCTCACACTCTTTCCTCGGCTGGCCGGGCAAACAACGGGGCAACGGTGTGTCCCGTCGCCCGGTTACGAGCTTATGCGGCGCCGGTCGCGTCGCCTCATCCGAGTGTGCGCATCGCGGCGCGGGTGTGGCAAAGACGACGTGCCCGGGGCGCTTACCGCGGGCGTGGCGCAAGGATTGCGTTAAGGATTCCGTGGCGTTTCCGGCCGAGCGCAGGAGATTGGGGGGCCACGCCCCCCAAGCGGGGGCGAGCCCCATACGGAACCCTTACGATCCTCTGCGTGTCCAAACTGACCGACGTGCCCAAACGGATCCTGATCGGACGGGCCCTGCGCAGCGACAAGCTGGGGGAGACGCTCCTCCCCAAGCGCATCGCGCTCCCCGTCTTCGCATCCGACCCGCTGTCCTCTGTGGCGTACGCACCCGGAGAAGTCCTCCTCGTGCTGTCCATCGCGGGCGTGTCGGCGTACCACTTCAGCCCCTGGATCGCGGTCGCGGTCGTGGTCCTGATGTTCACGGTCGTCGCCTCCTACCGGCAGAACGTCCACGCCTACCCGAGCGGCGGCGGCGACTACGAGGTCGCCACCACCAACCTCGGCCCCAAGGCCGGGCTCACCGTCGCCAGCGCACTGCTGGTCGACTACGTCCTGACCGTGGCCGTGTCGATCGCCTCCGGCGTGGAGAACCTGGGCTCCGCGATCCCCTTCGTCGTCGAGCACAAGACGGCGTGCGCGGTCACCGCCATCGTCCTGCTGACCCTGATGAACCTGCGCGGGGTCAAGGAGTCCGGGAAGCTCTTCGCCATCCCCACGTACCTCTTCGTGGCCGGCGTCTTCATCATGATCGTCTGGGGCGCCTTCCGCGGGCTCGTCCTCGGCGACACCATGCACGCCCCCACCTCCGGGTACACCATCAAGGCCGAGCACCAGGGCCTGGCCGGCTTCGCGCTCGTCTTCCTGCTGCTGCGCGCGTTCTCCTCCGGCTGTGCGGCGCTCACCGGTGTCGAGGCGATCAGCAACGGCGTGCCCGCGTTCCGCAAGCCGAAGAGCAAGAACGCCGCGACGACGCTGGCGATGATGGGCCTGCTCGCCGTCACCATGTTCTGCGGCATCATCGCGCTGGCCATGGCCACCGACGTCAAGATGGCCGAGAACCCGGCGAAGGACCTCATCAGCAACGGCAGTCCGGTCGGCTCGGGCTTCGTCCAGGACCCGGTCATCTCGCAGGTCGCGGCCGCGGTCTTCGGTGACGGCACGTTCTTCTTCGTGATCCTCGCCGCCGCCACCGCCCTCGTCCTCTTCCTGGCCGCGAACACCGCGTACAACGGCTTCCCGCTGCTCGGCTCGATCCTGGCCCAGGACCGCTACCTGCCCCGCCAGCTGCACACCCGCGGCGACCGGCTCGCCTTCTCCAACGGCATCGTGCTGCTGGCCGGCGCCGCGATCCTGCTGGTCGTGATCTACGGGGCCGACTCGACGCGGCTCATCCAGCTGTACATCGTCGGCGTGTTCGTCTCCTTCACCCTCAGCCAGACCGGCATGGTCCGGCACTGGAACCGCCATCTCGCGGTCGAGAAGGACCCGGTCAAGCGCCGCCACATGATCCGCTCGCGGGCGATCAACACCTTCGGCGCCTTCTTCACCGGCCTGGTGCTCGTCGTCGTCCTCGCCACGAAGTTCACCCACGGCGCCTGGGTCGCGCTGCTCGGCATGGTCATCTTCTACGGCACGATGACCGCGATCCGTAAGCACTACGACCGGGTCGCCGAGGAGATCGCCGCCGACGAGACCGCCCCGGACGAGTCGATCCGCCCCTCCCGGGTCCACGCGATCGTCCTGGTCTCCAAGCTCCACCGCCCCACCCTGCGCGCCCTCGCCTACGCCAAGCTGATCCGCACGGACCACCTGGAGGCGCTGTCCATCAGCGTGGACCCGGCCGAGACGAAGGCCCTCAGGGACGACTGGGAGCGGCGCGGCATCAACGTACCGCTGAAGATCCTCGACTCCCCGTACCGCGAGGTGACCCGCCCGGTCATCGAGTACGTCAAGGGCCTGCGCCGGGAGAGCCCGCGCGATGTGGTGAGCGTCTACATCCCCGAGTACGTCGTCGGGCACTGGTACGAGCACCTGCTGCACAACCAGAGCGCCCTCAGGCTCAAGGGCCGGCTGCTCTTCACCCCCGGTGTGATGGTCACCTCGGTCCCGTACCAGCTGGAGTCCTCGGAGGTTGCGAAGAAGCGCGCCCGCAAGCGCGCCGACTGGAGCGCTCCGGGCTCGGTGCGCCGGGGTCCGGTGGAGCGCAAGCACAAGGAACCGACGCCGAAGGGCTGAGAAGGGGGTCCCCCGCGTGTGGTCGGCGGGCGGACGACACGCACGTAGACTCGTAGGTTGTTGTCGTCCGGCCGCCGGCCGCCCCCCTTCCCCTCCTGGAGCCATCCCCTCATGCAGAACGAATCCACGTCGCCGCAGACCGGGGAGACACAGCCGGAGTCGCTGGTCGGGCGGGAGTACGAGGTCGAGGTCGGCCCGGTCGCGCACGGCGGCCACTGCATCGCCCGCACGGACGAGGGCCGGGTCCTGTTCGTACGCCACACCCTGCCGGGCGAGAAGGTGGTCGCCCGGATCACCGACGGCTCCGACGACGCGCGCTTCCTGCGCGCGGACGCGGTGGAGATCATCGAGGCGTCCAAGGACCGGGTGCCGGCCCCGTGCCCGTTCGCGGGACCCGGGAAGTGCGGCGGCTGCGACTGGCAGCACGCCAAGCCGGGGGCCCAGCGCCGCCTGAAGGGCGAGGTCATCGCCGAACAGCTCCAGCGCCTGGCGGGCCTCACCCCGGAGGAGGCGGGCTGGGACGGCACGGTCATGCCGGCCGAGGGCGACAAGGTCCCCGCGGGCGAGGTGCCGGCCTGGCGCACCCGCGTCCAGTACGCGATCGACGAGGACGGCCGCGTCGGCCTGCGCAAGCACCGCTCGCACGACATCGAGATCATCGACCACTGCATGATCGCCGCGCCCGGGGTCTCCGAGCTGGGCGTCGAGCAGCAGGACTGGCCCCAGATGGCCACGGTGGAGGCCATCGCCGCCACCGGCTCCCACGACCGCCAGGTCATCCTCACGCCCCGCCCGGGCGGCCGTCTGCCCCTGGTCGAGCTCGACAAGCCGGTCTCCGTCCTCCGCGTGGACGAGCGCGACGGCGGCGTCCACCGGGTCCACGGCCGCGGTTTCGTCCGCGAGCGCGCCGACGACCGCACGTACCGCGTCGGCTCCGGCGGCTTCTGGCAGGTCCACCCGCAGGCCGCGAACACCCTGGTCCGCGCGGTCATGCAGGGCCTGCTGCCGCGTAAGAACGACACCGCCCTCGACCTCTACTGCGGCGTCGGCCTCTTCGCCGGCGCCATCGGCCAGCGCATCGGCGAGAAGGGCGCGGTCCTCGGCATCGAGTCCGGCAAGCGCGCGGTCGAGGACGCCCGTCACAACCTGGCGGACCTGGACCGCGTCCGCATCGAACACGGCAAGGTCGACCAGGTCCTGCCCCGCACCGGCATCACCGAATGCGACCTCATCGTCCTGGACCCGCCCCGCGCGGGCGCCGGCAAGGCCACGGTGAAGCAGCTGGTCGCGCTGGGCGCCCGCCGCATCGCGTACGTGGCCTGCGACCCGGCGGCGCTGGCGCGGGACCTGGCGTACTTCCGGGACGGGGGGTACCGGGTGCGGACGCTGCGGGCGTTCGACCTGTTCCCGATGACCCACCACGTAGAGTGTGTTGCCATCCTTGAACCGGCCGCGAAGGGCTCCTGACCTGCGGTTTCGTGCGTGTGCATGATGGGCGGTGTGGGCGTTACGGGCGATATCTTGACGCTGAAATGACGCTCGCGACGCTCATTTGACGCTCGTTCTGATGGTGCGTCACCTAGCTGATCGTGCAGGTCGTGCCGGGTGGCGGGCGCGTTCCCGCGGGCTGTCTTTACGGGACTTGAAGGAGGACGGCCGGGTTCCTGCCTGCCGTACTGCGGCGGGCAGGACGAGGCCGCCTGTCGCATCGTCATGCTGGAAGACCGGCTCGAGGAAGCCCGGCGCATCAACAGCGAACACCGCGCCGCCCGATCCAGTCGGACGACCGCGGCGTGAGATGAGCGTGCCCGCCTGGATGGGCGGGCATCGCACACACAGTCCCGGTGGGCGGCGTGAGCGTTCACAGCGCAGGCGGTACGGCCGGCCGCAAGCAGCGGAGAAGTCACCCGGCTTGGTGCCAGGGCGCGTCGGACCGGGCCGGCGTCGGCTCGGCGGTGAGGGCGAGGGCGGGGTAGCTGGGCGCGGCGACCATGATGCCGGAGGCCGTGCCACCGGTCGCTCCGGCGACCGCGATGGAGACATCGACCAGGCCCTGGGTCTTGGCCCGGGTGGCGAGGGGGACGGTGTCGGTGATGATCGCGGTGCCGGCCACGAGGCCGAAGTTCCAACCGATGCCGAGCAGTGCGAGGGCGAGCGAGAGGAGAGCGATCGAGGCGCCGGGCGCCGCGGCGGCGAGGATGCTGGAGGCCAGCAGGACGATTCCGGAGGCAGCCGCGATCTTCAAGCGACCGTAGCGGTCGACCAGCCAGCCCGTCAGCGGTGAGGGCAGGTACATGGCGCCGATGTTGATGGTGATGACGAGGCCGGCGGCGGTGCCGTGGCCGTGCATGTGGACCGGCGTCATGGTCATGATGGCGAACATCACGAGCTGCGTGAGGATCATGACGAGCGCGCCGAGGACCACGCCTCCGCGGCCGTCTGTCCCGTCGTCGGCGTCAGTGGTGGTGGTCGTGCTTCGGCGATCCGGTTGAAGGAGTTCCCCACGTCGTGGGCCATCGCCCAGCCCGCCCGTCGGCAAACCGAGTGCGTGTACGCACTCGCCCGTCGGCCCGACGATGTCAGGTCAGCGCACTACACCACCTCGTCGGGCGCGCTTGCCGGGCGCTGTGAGCTGAGTTCCTGGTGCACGTCCAGGTAGTAGCAAAGTCGGACACCGGGCTGCCCCGGGTCCCGTGTCGTACGGTCTGCCGTCGCGGTCGCCCGCAGTCCGCAGCGGATCTCACAGAAACCGGTGGTGCCGCCGGTACGGCCGAAAGATCTGAACCAATGCCGGGAGTCAGGCCGCGACGAGCTCCTGCTCGCGGTCCGGCGTGTTGAGCTTGGGCTTCTTGTTCGGCAGCGAGAGCCGGAAGACCTTGTGCCACGCGGAGAGCACCTGCTTGGGCAGCGGCCCGGTGACGTACTCCAGCTCGTACTTCTCGAACAGTGCGCGCACCTTCACCGCGACCTCGGCGTACCGGTTGCTCGGCAGGTCCGGGAACAGGTGGTGCTCGATCTGGTGCGACAGGTTGCCGGTCATGAAGTGCATGGCCTTGCTGCCGCTGATGTTCGCCGAGCCCATCATCTGGCGCAGGTACCACTGGCCGCGCGTCTCGCCCTCGATCGACCGGCGCTCGAAGACCTGCACGCCCTCGGGGAAGTGCCCGCACATGATCACCGAGTGGGACCAGATGTTGCGGACCAGGTTCGCGGTGAACGTGGCGGCGAGCGTGGTGAGGAACGACGGGCCCGAAAGGAGCGGGTGGATCACGTAGTCCTTGAGCACCTGCTTGCGGATCTTGCGGCCCACGGCCCTGGCCCGCGCGCGGAACTCCGGGTTCTTGCGGCGGCTCTTGTGCAGGTTCTTGCCGAGCTCCATGTCGTAGGCGGCGATGCCGTACTCGAAGAAGCAGGCGTTGATGAAGTTCCACAGCGGCTGGCCGAGGTGGAGCGGGTGCCACTGCTGGTCCTCGTCGACGCGCATGATGCCGTAGCCGAGGTCGTTGTCCTTGCCGATCACGTTGGTGTACGTGTGGTGCAGCTCGTTGTGCGAGTGCTTCCACTGGTCGGCCGGCGAGACGTGGTCCCAGTCCCAGGTGGTGGAGTGGATCTTCGGGTCCCGCATCCAGTCCCACTGGCCGTGCAGGATGTTGTGGCCGATCTCCATGTTGTCCATGATCTTCGCCACGGACAGGCCGGCGGTGCCGATCAGCCACGCGGGCGGGAAGATCGAGAACAGCAGCACGCCTCTGCTGACCAGCTCGAGCTTGCGCTGCGCCGCGATGACCTTGCGGATGTAGGCGGCGTCTTTCTCGCCGCGGCCGGCGATCACCTCGTCGCGGATCGCGTCCAGCTCGCGGCCTAGCTCCTCGATCTGCTCCGCGGTCAGGTGGGCGGTGGGGTCTATGGCGGTCAAGGTGCTCCTATCGTTCGATGTCGCAGGGGCCCGCCGCGGCGGACACGCAGGTCTGGATGAGGACGCCCGGCTCGGCTTCGGTGATCTCGCCGGTGCGCAGGTCGCGGACGGCGCCCGCCGTGAGCGGCGTGACGCAGCCGAAGCAGATGCCCATGCGGCACCCGGAGGGCATGAGCACGCCGGCCTCCTCGCCGATGTCCAGCAACGGCGTGGCGCCGTCGGCGTCGACGGTCTTGCCGGTGGTGCTGAACGTGACCTCGCCGCCGCCACCGTCGCGGGCGACGACGATGCCGGGGCGGAAGCGTTCGGTGTGCAGGCGCTCCTGGACGTCGTGCTCGGTCCAGTGATCTTCGGCGGTGTCGAGCAGGCCCGCAGGCCCACAGGCCCAGGTCTCGCGCTCGGCCCAGTCAGGCACGAGTTCGTCGAGACGCGCGATGTCGAGCGTTCCGTCCGTGTCGGTATGCACCTCGGTGAGACGCAGCTTCTTGGCCGCGACCAGGTCGTGCAGGTCGTTGCGGAAGAGCACGTCTTGCGGGCGTGGCGCGGAGTGGACCATGACGACGTCGTCGAGTTCGGTGTCGCGCAGCATGCCCATCACCGGCGTGATGCCGCTGCCGGCCGTCAGGTAGAGCACCTTCGCGGGCTTGATCTGCGGCATTACGAAGTCACCGGTCGCCTGGTCGAACTGGATCAGCGTGCCCGGTTTCGCCCTGCGGACCAGGTAATTGCTGACCTTGCCGGCCGGGATCGCCTTCACGGTGATCGTGACGCGGCCGTCCCGGCGGTCCGTCGGCGAGGTGATCGAGTAGGCACGCCACAGGCGCACCCCGTCGACATCGACCCCGATCCGCACGTACTGCCCGGCTGTGTGACCGCGCCAGCCCCGTCCCGGCCTGATCACGACCGTCGCGGCGTCACCCGTCTCGGGGTGCACGGCCTCGATGCGCCCACGCAGGTCGGCGCCCGCACGCAGCGGACTGACCAGGTCGAGGTAGTCCGACGGCAGCAGCGGCGTCGTGACCATCTCCAGCAGTTTCCACGCCCTGCTGCGGAGGGCTGCACTCGTCATGACTCCAGCTTGCTGCGCCTCAAGGCGTAAAGTCCTGACCGCAGGATGTAAATCTGGTCGGCTGAATTGTTCGCAGGGAACAAAACGTGAACCATGCAATCCGGAAGGCCAGCGAACTGGCCCTCGACGAGACGACGGTCACCGCACTTCGGGCCACGCTGAAGGCGACCGCCGACGAGGTCGTCCAAGCGATCATCGACGAGGTCCCTCCCTACGCCAACGCCCTGTCGGGCCGCATGGGCGGCACCATCCGCCGAGCCGTCCGCACCGCCCTGGGGCACTACCTGAACCTCGCGAGCGGCAACGCCACGGGCGGCGACGCCGGTGACGCAGCCTACGAGCTGGGCCGCGGCGAGGTCCGCGCCGGCCGCTCGATGGACGCCCTCCTCAGCGCCTACCGCGTCGGCGCCCGCGTGGCCTGGCGATGTCTGGCAGCGGGCGCCGTACCCGCAGGTCTGCCCGCCGCCGAGGTCGCCAAGTTCGCCGAGCTGACCTTCGCCTACATCGACGAGCTCTCCGCCGCGAGCGCTGCGGGCCACGCCGACGAACTGGCCGCCCAGGGCCGGGCCCATGAGCGCCACCTGGAATACCTGGCCCGCGACCTCCTCGCCGGTGCGAACCCGGACGCGCTGCTGGTCTCTGTCCAACGGGCCGGGTGGCAGCCTCCGGTCTCGCTGACCGCGGTCCTGCTGCCCGCCGCCCAGGCCCGGCCCGCCTACCGCGAGTTCGACCCGAGCACCCTCGTCCTCGACGACCTGCCGGACGCCACCGGTGTGCTGCTCGTCCCCGATGCCGACCGGTCACATCTCTTGCGGCAGCTGACCGACCGCACCGCCGTGGTCGGTCCCCCCCGGCCATGGACTCGCGCGTCCGCCTCATACGCACGAGCCCTCCGAGCCCGCTCCCTCTCCCCTGACATCCGCGACACCGAGGACCACCTGCCCGAGCTGGTACTGAGCGCCGACGCGGACGCCTTCGCAGATCTGCGCGCCCGAGCCCTCGCACCGTTGCAGACCCTGCCTGCCGCGACCGCGAGGCGGCTGAAGGAGACGTTGCGGGCGTGGCTGCTGCACCATGGCAGGCGGAACGAGATGGCGGCGGCGCTGTTCGTCCACCCCCAGACCGTCCGGTACCGGATGTCGCAGCTGCGGGAGCTGTTTCCGGATCTCGCATCGCCACACCGGGTCCTCGAACTGACGCTCGCGGTCGGCCTTCGGGCCAGCTGACGCGTCCTTCGACCGTCCACGACCGCGTCCGCGAGCAGGGCGGCTTGCACCTTCCGGCATCGCCAGGATCGTCTGCGCCCGGTACTCCAGCTGCAGTTCTCGCCGCCCGCGCCCGCGAACTCGTCGACCAGGGCGCCCCGATCGAGGCTGCCTGCCGGATCGTCATCCCCGAAGACCAGCCCGAGGAAGCCCGGAACCTCAATGCGGAACAGTGCGGTGGCGGGGCGCGCGCCCGGGCCATCGCCTGAAGGGCGGCTTTTCCAGGCGAGGGTGTAGTTGAAGGGCGGGCTGGGTCGCCCTGGCCGTGCAGGTCTTGGGTGTCCGGCGGGCGGGTGCCCGCCGGTCCGTTCTCCCGTGGTGCAATGTGAGTGCTCCGGGCGCCGGGTGTCGCAGGGGCGGCTGACTGGCGAGGGCACTGTCGCTTCAGGAGGGTCTGTGATCGCAGGAGAGCCAGGCGGGAACGGCGGGCCACACTCTGGTCTCCGTGTGAAGGGTGGCCCTGTGCGTGAGGGGATGACGCTCGCGGGGATACTGGAGGCGGCGGAGGCCGCGGCGCCCGTGGAAGCCCTTGACGTGGTCGCGCGCACGCTCAAGGAGCGCCTCGGGGCAGTGTCGGTGTCCTTCCTGATCACCGACTTCACAGGTGGCTCGGTCGTACGGCTGGGTGCCGCGGGCAGCGTCGAGACGGGTGAGCGCGCCCAGCGCATCACGCTGCGGGGCACGCTGTACGACGACGTGATCCGCAGCCAGCGTCCGAACGTGCAGGACGAAGGGTCTGGTGCGCTCGTGCGGGTGGTCGCTCCGGTGACCAACCGCGGGGATGCCATCGGGCTTATGGAACTGTTCCTGCCCGCGCCGCCGGACGCGCAGGTGATGCGGGAGATCGGTGAGACGGCGCATGCGCTGGCCTACATCGTGATCGCGAACCGATCCTTCACCGACGTATACCAATGGGGCCGGCGTACGCGCCCGCTCAATCTGGCCGCGGAGATCCAGCACCGGCTGCTTCCTGCGTCGCTGGCGTGCGAGGCCGCGCAGTTCGCGGTGGCCGGGGCGCTGGAACCCGCCGACCACGTGGGAGGGGACACCTTCGACTACGTGGTCGACCGGGACACCGTCCAGCTGTCCGTCACCGACGCCATGGGGCACGACGTCGCCGCCTCCTTGCTGGCCACCCTCGTGGTGGGCGCCCTGCGCCGGGCCCGGCGGGCGGGCGAGGGCCTCCGGGAACAGGCCCGACAGGCCGACGAAGCCATGCGCGAGCACGGCCGCGAAGGCTACGTGACCGGTCAGCTGCTGCGGATCAGCCTGCTCGACGGATCCACCGAGTTCATCAACGCCGGACACCCCTGGCCGCTGCGGATGCGCGACGGCGAAGTGACCCAGATCGTTCCGGAGGTCGATCTGCCGTTCGGCATCCTCGGCCCCCGTGACTATCGGGTGCAGTCACTGGACCTGCGGCCCGGCGACCGGCTGGTGATGCTGACGGACGGCATGCTGGAACGCAACGCCGACACCGTGGACCTGTCCGGGCTCATCGTCCGCACCCGCGACCTGCATCCCCGGGAAGCCGCCCGCACCCTCATCGGGGCGATCGTCGACGCCGGCGACGGGCACCTGGAGGACGACGCGACCGTCATGTGCCTTGACTGGCATGGCACCGCCCCGACCCAACGGGACGCCGCCACCGGCGCCAACCTCACCGACGCCTCACTCCCCTCAACCACGGGGACCAGCCCCGAACGGTGACCCGCTCAACGGCGTCTCTACGGGAGAGCTCGGCCGGTTGGGTCTCGTGCATTCGTTCCGTGCGGGGGAAAGTCTGTGGCCGCTAGGTGAGAATTTTCCGCGCATAAAGGTAAGGGTTTTTATCGCCGGGGGGTGAGTAGAATAGCCTTGCGCGCGGGGGCCGCTCCGGCGTGCTACAGTCGATCTCAGTTGCAGTCTTGGTTCGCAAAGATTCAAGCGCTTCCCTCGCCGGCCTTCTCGCCCGCTGGAAGCGCTTTGTGTTTCCGCCGATTTTCCGGTCGGGGCAATCATCGCGGCGACTCCGGAACCGCACAGTGTGATTCCGGGCACTGCCCCAAAGGAGATTAATATGGCATCTGGCATCGTGAAGTGGTTCAACGCGGAAAAGGGTTTTGGCTTCATCGAGCAGGACGGCGGCGGCGCTGACGTCTTCGCTCACTACTCGAACATCGCCTCCTCTGGCTTCCGCGAGCTTCAGGAAGGCCAGAAGGTGAACTTCGACGTCACGCAGGGCCAGAAGGGCCCGCAGGCCGAGAACATCGTCCCCGCCTGACGCTGACGCGTATACGTAGCTGGGGCCCGCACCTTGGGGTGCGGGCCCCAGCTCGTTGCTTTTCCCCCTCACACTCCACGTCGCATCCCGACGTTTCAGTGTGAGCGGCGGTTGGCGGCGCCTCGCGCCGACCCGCTCCACTGTCCGGCCCGGCGGATACGTTCTCACGCAGCGCCCGCCCCGCCCCTGTCGCCTGTAAGCCGTCCGCCGTTTACCCGGCCTCCTTGACGCACTGCGCGGCACTATCTCCGCAAGCCCTATCCGCTCTTCTCGCGGCACGGCTCTGCCCCCGTCTTTCTTCGGCCCGTTCTCGCGAATACCCGTCAGGGGAATTCCTCGATACGTGCCGCATCGAGGAAGGTTCCGCATGGACCGCAGCACTCGCACGAACGACCGCTATTCCCGCACCCGCACCGGCGGCCAGAGCGGTTCTCCCCGCACGGGCCGTACCGGCGCTCCCGCCCGTTCCAGCTTCTCCGCCCGTTCGGGCCATGGCGACCGCCGCCCCGCCTCGGTGCAGGGTGAGTTCGCCCTGCCGAAGACGGTCACTCCGGCGCTGCCCGCGGTCGAGACCTTCGCGGACCTGGACATGCCCGCCCCGCTGCTGGCCGCTCTGGGCACCGAAGGGATGAAGGTCCCGTTCCCGATCCAGGGCGCGACGCTGCCCAACACCCTCGCCGGCCGTGATGTCCTGGGCCGCGGCCGCACCGGCTCCGGCAAGACCCTTGCCTTCGGTCTGGCCCTGCTGGCCCGTACGGCGGGGCAACGCGCCGAGCCCGGGCAGCCGCTGGCCCTGATCCTCGTGCCCACCCGCGAGCTCGCCCAGCAGGTCACTACGGCGCTGACCCCGTACGCCCGCGCGGCGAAGCTGCGCCTGGCGACGGTGGTGGGCGGTATGCCCATCGGCCGCCAGGCCAATGCGCTGAGGAACGGTGCGGAGGTCGTCGTCGCCACCCCCGGCCGGCTGAAGGACCTCATCGACCGTGGTGACTGCCGCCTGAATCAGGTCGCGATCACCGTCCTGGACGAGGCCGACCAGATGGCCGACATGGGCTTCATGCCGCAGGTCACCGCCCTGCTGGACCAGGTACGGCCCGAGGGGCAGCGCATGCTGTTCTCTGCCACTCTGGACCGCAACGTCGACCTGCTGGTCCGCCGCTACCTCACCGACCCCGTCGTCCACTCCGTCGACCCCTCGGCCGGCGCGGTCACGACGATGGAGCACCACGTACTGCACGTCCACGGCGCCGACAAGCAGCGGATGACGACGGAGATCGCGGCGCGCGAAGGCCGGGTGATGATGTTCCTGGACACCAAGCACGCCGTCGACCGCCTGACCGAACACCTGCTCAGCAACGGCGTACGGGCCGCCGCGCTGCACGGAGGCAAGTCCCAGCCCCAGCGGACCCGCACCCTGACCCAGTTCAAAACCGGCCACGTCACCGTGCTGGTCGCGACCAACGTCGCCGCGCGCGGCATCCACGTCGACAACCTCGACCTCGTCGTCAACGTCGACCCGCCGACCGACCCCAAGGACTACCTGCACCGCGGCGGCCGCACCGCCCGGGCGGGCGAGTCCGGCAGCGTCGTCACCCTGGTCATGTCCAATCAGCGTCGAGAGATGACGCGTTTGATGGCGGCCGCAGGCATCACCGCGCTCACCACCCAGGTCCGCTCCGGCGAGGAAGCCCTGAACCGGATCACCGGCGCCCAGACTCCCTCCGGCATCCCGGTCGTCATCACAACACCGGTCGCCGAACGGCGCGCACGCAGCGCCGCCCCCCGCGGCCGGCGCAGCCCCGCCTCCGGCGCCCGGCGCGTAGCGGTGCGACAGCCTGCCTTCGATGCGGCGGCCTGAGAGCCCAGTGATTCGGAAACCGGCCCACCTCTGCAGCAGGCACGTGTTGACGCTGGTCCAGATGCAGCCCCGCCCGGCGAACGTCAATCCCGCGCGCCGCACGGTGGACACCGCGATGGAGGCGGCCGCTCCGCAGGTCTGTGATGACACGACGGTCGAAGTGGCCCTGGCCATCATGGCCAGTGCCCGCACGGACCATCTGCTCGACTGCGACGAGGACGGCCTCCCTGCCGGGCTGGACACCCAGGCCAGCTCACCGCCCTCCGCGACACCGCCGCATGCACGGACCACGTCCGTCTGCGCGCTGTTCTCGGCGACCGCGGGCCGTTCACCTCGACCAGGACCACGATGGCCGAGGCCGAACACGCCATGCGCTACCGCGGCCTCGACGCCCTGCCCGTCGTCGACGAGCAGGGAAGCGCTCTGGGCGTCCTCGCCCTCGCGCGCTGAAGCGCCTCACCACCGCTCCCCGTCCGCTTCCCCTGTGAGGCATCATGCGCTGTGTCATCGCCCGCTTCCCGTTCGAACTCACCAAGAGCGGCGTCTTGGAAACGATGAGGGGCGTCAAGCCTGAGAAGGCCCTCGGGGCGTCGGTGACCGTCGGCCGCCGCACGTACCCGGTCAAGCAGGTCGGGCAGGTCGTCACGCGCCAGGACCGCCGCGATTTCAGTGCCGTCGAAGTCACGCGAGCCATGACCCAGCTCGGCTTCACCTGCCGCGAGCAGCGGGAGGACACCGTCTCCACGCATCACCTCACACCGCTCCAACAAGCCTCCGCGGTGGGCGGCGTCCCGGTGGCCGTCGCCGCTGAACTCGTCGCGGATCTCGGCGGGATCTGAGGCACCCACGATCTGGGCTGCACGGCAACAGCTGTGCAGCCCAGACTCGTGTCCAACTCGTACCGCGCGGAGCGGGCCAGCCCATCCGGCCGCTCGTTCGACCAACTCGGCAACCGGATGGGAGTTCTCGCGTCCGCCAACCGTTGGTTAACGGTGCGGGTGCGGTCGGCGACCAGGTCCATGCGCCGCCCGGTGAGGATCTTGAGGTCGGTGACCGTCTCGTCGCCGGTCCGTAAGGGTTGCAGGTCGCCGCGGATGCGAACCTGATCGGCGATGACGGCGGCGTCCTTGGCGTCGGTCTTGCCCTCGCCGCGGTAGCTCTCGGAGGCCGGGACGCCCTGGCACTCGCAGATCCGGAGGATCTTGCGGGTGCGAGCGGCGGTCAGGTCGTGGGTCCTGCCGGGCAGTGCCGGCGACTGCCACAGGATCTTGCCGACCGGGTCGGTGACGACCTGCACGTTCACGCCTTGCCGCTTGTGCTGGGGGAAGTAGTCGGCCCTGCCGTCTGCGACGCGGTCGCACTCGGCGAGCGTGCCGCGGCCAGGTTAGGGGAGTTTTGCCGAGAAAATCCGCTGCCGGGTGCTGACCTGCGGCTTCTTTCACGTGAGTTCGTTCCACATGTTTCGCGATGACGCATCATGTGGAGTGCGTGGCGATTCCGGAGTGTGCGAGCAAGGGTTCTTGACCTGCGCTTTTGTTGTCCGGGTGGGTTGCTCGACCTGTTTCCCTCCGTGCAGCGGTTCGAGCAGGAGGATTGATCTTTGCAGCTTGCTGACCTGCGGACCCGTGAGCGAGGTGCCTGCATGGGCGACGCCTTCAGAGGGTCGTTCGAAGATTTTTGACGCTCGGATGACGCTCGAAGCGGAAGTCTCTGCCGCACCGCCGCGGGCGGTGCGAGCCACCATCTTCGACCACCCGTTGCCAGGGAACGCGGCTCGACCGCGCACTGTGATACCGGTCAGGTATCATCCTTGTATGGCGATGACACTCCGACTCCCCGACGACCTTGACGCGAAGCTCACCGAGCGGGCTCGTCGGGAGGGCCGCAGCAAGCAGGAGCTCGCCATCGAGGCCATCCGTGACGCCCAGGACCGGGCCGAGCTGAAGGTCGATGACGTCCTGGCCGAGTTGATGGACAGCGATGCGGAGATCCTGGACTACCTGCAGTGACCGGCGTGCGCTACATCCAGCTCGACGAGATCCTGGCCATCGCCCGTGCGGTCAACGGAACCGAGCACAGCGTGCGTGACATGGGGCTTCTGGTGTCGGCGATCGAACGGCCCCGGACCCATGTGTTCGGGGCCGAGCTCTATCCCACGCTGCACGAGAAGGCTGCGGCACTGCTGCACTCCGTCGCCCGCAATCACGCGCTGATCGACGGCAACAAGCGCACCGCCTGGCTCGCCATGCGTGTCTTCCTGCGGTTCAACGGCGTGAGCGCCAGTACCGTCCCGCCGCCCGTCTTTGTTGCCGGTCCGTTCGTCGAGGACGTCGCACAGGACACCATCGATGTACCGGTAATCGCCAAGCGCCTGGCGGCCTGGTTCCCCGTTTCTTGACCTTCGACGATGTGCGGGCCGGGCACGGGCGGGCCCGGCCCGCACATCGTCCGGCCTGCTCGGATCGGGCCGGAACCGGGGCGCTGCGCGCTGGAGGGCATGGCTCCCCTTGTGGTGACCGGAGAAGTGATGTGGGGTGCGGCGGTGATGGGCGGGCTCTGGGACGCCGAGTGGCACCTTGTTCCGCTTGGCCCTGTTCGCCTTTATGCCCCTGTGTACGTTCATGCCCGGGCACTGAACCAGGCGGTGTGGCGCGAGATCGGCGACTTCGAGGTCAACGAGCGTCTCGAGGAGCATAGGAGCGTCTTCACGGACGCGGCGCGCGTGCGAGTCCCGCCTCCTTCCGCACTGAACCGCCCGCCGGGTGTTCGCGGCGGCCCGGCCGGCGCGGCAGTGGAGATCGGTCACGTGGTCGGCGGCGACCCGGGACTCCAAAAGGCCGGGGTGCACGGCGGTGACGGCCTGGCGTCCGGCGTCGGTGAAGGTGACGATGACACCGCCGGCGCGTTCGCGGATGACGAGCCGGCGTTCGCCCATGCGGGTGAGCTGGTGGGAGACGCGGGTGCGGTCCCAGCCGGGCGACGCGGCGAGCTCGCTCTGGCGCAGGGACCCCCTGCCCTTGTTCAGGGCGGCGAGGATCGTCAGGTCCGGCTCGGAAAGGCCCGCGGCCTCGGCGGCGTCCGCGATCACACGGGTTCGGATGATCTCGTGGGCGCGCTTGAAGGCGGACCAGAGGGCGACGGGATCCAGTGCGGCCTCGGTCGGTGCCTCGTCCGGCTCGGGAGTCCCGACGTCCGATGTTGACATATCAACGCGGCCTCTCTAGTGTTGAGATGTCAACGCTAGCAGGCGCCTGCCGCTTCGTCGGCCCCTGACGGCCGCGCTCATCACTCCACCCCGGAGAAGGATTCATGCGAACCCGACCCCTTGGAACCGGCGGCTTACCAGTCGCCCCTGTCGCATTGGGCTGCGCCGGTATGTCCGACCACGCCGCGCCCGCTGACGAGGCCGATGCCATCGCCACGATCCACGCGGCCCTCGCGGCCGGCGTCACCCTCCTCGACACCGCCGACTTCTACGGCACGGGTCACAACGAGGACCTCATCCGCCGCGCACTCCGCGACAGCGATCGCGAAAAGGCGCTCCTGAGCGTCAAGTTCGGCGGCCTGCGCGACCCCGACGGAATCTTCGTCGGCATCGAGGGCCGTCCCGCCCACGTGAAGAACGCACTCGCCTACTCGCTGCGCCGCCTCGGCACCGACCACATCGACATCTACCACCCCTCCCGCCTCGCCCCCGACACCCCGATCGAGGACAGGATCGGCGCGATCTCCGAACTGGTCCAGGCCGGATACGTACGCCACGTCGGACTCTCCGAGGTAGGGCCGGAGACCATCCGCCGCGCCCACGCCGTGCACCCGATCTGCGACGTACAGATCGAATACTCCCTGTTCAGCCATGCCCCGAGACCAACGGCATTCTGGACACCTGCCGCGAGCTGGGGATCGGCGTCACCGCTTACGGGGTCCTCGCACACGGTCTGCTCACCGGCACCTACCGACAACCCGCCGGAGGTGACCCACGCACCCACTGGCTGCCCCGCCCCCACCCCGACAACCTCGCCACGAACCTCACCCTGGTCGACCGGCTGCGACCGCTCGCCGACGCACGCGGCATCAGCGTCGCGCAGCTCGCCACCGCCTGGGTCATCGCCCGGGGCCGCGAGCGCGGCACCATCGTGGCCGTCCTGGGCACCCGCCGGCCGCACCGCATCGAGGAGGCTCTGGCGGCGGCCGACGTCACCCTCACCGAGGCCGACCTCGGCAGGATGGACGAGGCCGTCCCGGCCGGCGCGGTGGCCGGAACCCGTTACGCCGCAACCCTCATGGCTCTGCTGGACAGCGAGCGCGGTCCGAAGCCACCTGCACGCACGGGGAATCGACCGCCGACGGCCAGGCGGGCTTCCGGCATCGGGCCTTCCGGCGACACGGTCTCCGTCGGCGTGTTCGGTGAGCCGAACCGGAAGTTCCGCGGCACCCACAACAGCACCGTGTCCTGCACGTCCGTCCACGGCATCACCCGCTGACCCCCGCACCCACCGGGCGTGAATCTCCCACACCGGCGCCTGCTCGACACGCGACCCCACCTCTCATGAACCGGGCACGTGGAGGGTCGCTTCCGTATCTGCTCCATGGCCACTGCGAGCGACGTCCGTGCCCTTCACACGAAGAACAGGTGACGAACCATGAACACATCCGAGTCACTGCTTGCCGAGCTGGCCCAAGCCGGGAAGCCGATCGGAGTAGGGATCATAGGACTCGGGGCGCACGGTGGCTGGGCCGAGCGCTCTCACCTGCCCGCCCTGCGCGCCGTCCCGGGTTATGAGCTGAGGGCCCTGAGCGCGAGTTCGAAACAATCCGCGGAGCGCTCCGGACAGAAGCACGGTGTGTCCCGCGCCTTCGGGACGGCTGCCGAACTGGTGGCCTGCGACGAGGTGGACCTGGTGGTCGTGGCGGTGAAGGTGCCGCACCACCGGGAGCTGGTGCGGACGGCGCTGAGCGCCGGCAAGAGCGTGCTGTGCGAGTGGCCGCTGGGCAACGGACTCGCGGAAGCCGAGGACATGGCGCAGTCGGCGCGCGGTCGCGCCGTGCCGACCGTCGTCGGACTCCAGGCGCGGTCGCACCCGGCGCTCACCTACGCACGGCATCTCGTGGCCGACGGCTATGTGGGGGAGGTGCTGTCCACGACGGTGGTCGGCTCCGGCGGCGCTTGGGGTGCCACCGTCGGCCCCGGCGATCACTATGTGCTCGACGCCGCGAACGGCGCGACACTGCTGACGATTCCCTTCAGCCACGCTCTCGACGGACTCGCGTCGGTCCTGGGAGAGCCCGAGGAACTGCGGATCCAACTGGTGTCGAGGCGTACGTCGGCCGTGGACACCGAGAACGGACAGCCCGTGCCGATGACCGCCGCGGACCAGGTGGTGGCCTCAGGACGGCTGCCGGACGGAGCGGTGGCCACCTTCCACTATCGCGGAGGCATGTCCCGGGGAACCAACTTCCGCTGGGAGATCAACGGCACCGAGGGCGACCTCGTCCTCACCGCACCGATCGGCCACCCACAGCTCAGCCCGCTCACCTTGGAGGGCGGCCGCGGAACGTCCACCGTGCTCGCTCCCATGACGGTGCCGGAACCGTATGTTCGCGTCCCGCGACTGGACCCCTGGGCCGACGCGTCGGCCTACGCAGTTGCCCATGCCTACCGGCAGTTCCTGGAGGACCTGCGGGAGGGCACGTCACGCGTACCCGATTTCGCGCACGGCGTCGCCCGGCACCGCAGCATCGCATCCGTCATTGCGGCAGCGTGACCGGATGTGTGGGTCTCGGTCGGATGGGCCGAGCCGGTGATGGACAGTTCCCGCAGGTCGGTGCGTCCGGGTTACCTGCACTCGACGGCTGTCGGGCAGGTGGTTCGATGACGCTCGTTTGACGCTCCGGCTCCCGGATGGCCGCCGATATGAGCTGAAACGCGCCTCTGACCACGCATTTTGCTTGATATGGTGCCGGCTGACGTCTTTTCGATGACGCATCATGTGGAGTGCGTGGCGATCCTTGAGCCTGCCGAAAAGGGCCGCTGAGCTGCTGTTTTAGCGAGTGTGTGTTACGGGTGACGTGCGTCAGGTGTTCGTCCACGTGGTTGACGGCCTGTCAGATGCGGTCCGACGGCCTCTGGCTGGGCTGGCTCCGGTGCTGAGCGGGAGTTCGGTTCGCGGACGGCTTCACGGTGGCGAGGTACGGCTCAAGATCTGCGCGGCTGGGGTGTGGCGGCGTGGGTAGCTTCGGCGCCGAGGCGCCTCTGGCGAGCTGCTGGAGGTGGGCGTCCGTGAAGGCGAGCCACGCCTCGATCTCTGTCCTTTCCGCTCCGGGTGGCAGCGATGTGGCGTGGTCGCGTACTGCTGTGACGTATTCGGTCAGGCGCTTGGTCTGGTCCCAGGAGTCTGCTGGGCTTCCCTGGCTTGCCGGTCTGCGAGTGTTTCACGCGGTGTATCGGCAGGTGGTCGGGGGCGCTCTCCCATCCTTCCCCGGGATCCGATGAATCGCCTGCCCGGCGGGGGTCACCCGACGGTCGCCGGATGACACTTCACCCTTGCGCCGGCGGGGGATCAGAAGACTGGTAGTTGTCGTCCAGGAGCTATGCCGAGTGCCGCTTCGTGGCATCGAAGCGGCAGAACTATGCACACGCGGCGAACCGACGTCTGAGAAGACGCCTGTTCGGGCCGCAGCCACGTGGCTGCGGCCCGAACAGGTTGTGGGCAAGGGAGACAGTGAGCTGACCTGCTCCCTCTGCGCGTGGTCAGGTCATTCGGTCATGTTGCCCATTCTCCAGACGGTCATGGACTTGATGACGCTGCCGTCGCCGAACAGGTGCAGGCCCTGCGAGTCCTGGCGGAAGGGGTAGGCGCGGGTGGTGATGGACTTGTGCGAGTTGGCGTAAGCCTCGACCATCGAGCGGTCGAGGAACACGTCGAGGGTCAGGTTTCCGTTGGAGAGCGTGAGCGGGCCCTTCTGGACGCCGAGGTCGCCTTCAGCGCTGGAGTTGTTCCCGGACCGTGTGCGGTCGACGCCCAGTTGTCCTGCGGGGGCGTCGTAGAACAGGCGGGTGCGTTCCTCGTCTCCGGGGCTGCGCAGTACGTCCAGCCCGAAGGTGCCGGCGGTGCCTCGCTCCATGGTCAGTTTGACGTGGAGCATGTCGCCCTTGATGCCGGCCAGGCGTGCGTTGGCGTCGTCGACGGAGGTCGGCTCGCTGATGTCCAGGAGCGGCGCGCCGGTGTGGAGTCGGGAGACTTCCTCCACGGGGCTGAAGCCGAGGTCTCCGTCGGGGAGCATGGACAGTTCGATGGGGAGGCCGGCGTTGTGGGCCCAGCCGGCGTCGTAGTGGGCCCGTTCGGTGCGCCGGTCCTGGGCGATACTGAAGACGAGGGACCGTCCCTTGTCGTCGACGGTTCCGCTCGGGCCGGTGAAGTGGTCGCCGTAGTCCATGCGCTTGGGCTCGGTCGTGTCGGGTGTCCAGCGGCGGGCACCGGCGTCCCAGGTGCCGACCCAGTAGTAGACGTACTTGCTGCTGTACTCGCCGGGACCGGCAGGGAAGGCCGGGTTGACGAGCAGTGCCCGCCGCTGGCGGCCCTGGGCGTCTTTGCCGATGGGCAGGAAGGTGGGCTGTTCCCAGACCTGGCCGGTCTTCGGATGAGCAGCGACGTCACCGACCATCAGAGGGCCCGAGTAGGTCCAGTCGGTGAGGTTCTTGGAGGTGTACAGGAGAGCAGTGCCGCCAACGTCGGTGCCCGACGCGGTCTGGACGCCTGAGCCCATGAGTTGGAACCAAGTGTCCCCCTCCTTCCAGACGAAGGGGTCGCGGAAGTCGCCGAAGCGGACCTTCCGTCCGTCACCGACGTTCAGGTCGGCCTTTTGGCTGGTGACCAGGGTCGGGTGCATCTTCCACTCGACCAGGTCGGGGTCGCTGGGATCGACGGGGCGTGCGAGGCCGGTGGCCTGGTTGGGGCGCTGGGAATCGTTGCCTGCCGTGAACAGCAGGACGGGGACGCCGTTCTCGTCGAGGGTCGAGTCGCCGGACCAGACGCCGTCGGGGGCCACGCTGTCGGCGGTGGGGGCGAGGGCGACGGGCAGGTCCCGCCAGTGGACCAGGTCCTCACTGACCGCGTGCCCCCAGCCGATGTTGTGCCAGTAGGGGCCGTGGGAGTTGTGCTGGTAGAAGAGGTGGTACTTGCCGTTGACCTGGATGGGGGCGTGGGGCTCGTTCATCCAGTGGTTGGGGGCGGTGAAGTGGTAGCCGGGACGGTAGCGGTCACCGTCGTAGCGTGAGCGGTCCATGGCCATTCGCGCCTCTGGAATGCTGCCGCCGCTGAATGTCTGGAGGTCCTGCTGATGGCTCGTGGCGACCGCGGCGGCGGTGAGCGGGCCGGTGTGGACCTTCACCTCGTCGATGAGGCCGTTGAACATGTTCACGGCGAAGGTGCCGTTGATGATGGTGGGCTGGTTGTGGCGCCCGATGATCAACGGGACGTCGGCCTTGGCCATCCGGGCACTCGTGGGGATGGCGGTCTGGGCAACCTGCTCTCCATTCAGGTACAGCCTGATGACGCCTTCGCCAGGTGCGAATACCGCGGCGAGGTGGGCCCACTTCCCGGCGGCCAGGGCCGCGGACTTGGGTGCCTTCGTCTCGTACCAGGCATCTCCGGTGCCGATGCCGAACTCCCATACCCCGTGCCGGCCGACGCCCAGGGAGAAGCCGCGGCGCGCGGCCTTGTCCTGCTGATTGACGAGGGCGGAGGGCTTGCCGTCGTCGCCCCATTCGAAGGCCCGCGGTGCGACCCACCCCTCGACGGTCATGCCATCGGTGGGGATCTGCGTTTGTGAGGCGGCGCGTGTGACCCAGGTCGAGTATCCGTCGAACAGGAGGGCGCCCGACAGCACGCCTTCCTCTTCGCGCTCGGTGCGCCACAGGGGGTCGCTGTCCGGCTTGTACACCGCGTCGTTGAAGACGTAGCTGATGGGGTCCGCGGCCTGGCTGATCTGTTCCGTGGTCGTGGTTCCCCGGCCTTCGGCGAAGTCCCAGTAGGCGGCGAGCCCTTCCTCGGCGGGGGTGGGGGCCTTGTCGATGCCGACGCGCACGTCGTCGAGGTTGATGTGGCCCCAGCCGCCGGTGGCGTGGTCGATCGCGGTGATGCGCAGCTGTTCGCCCAGGTGGTCGCGGGCGTCCCAGGTGACGCGGTGGTACGCCTCGTCGTCGGTGCCGGTGGCCTTGTGGAGGACGGTTCCGTCCAGCGTGGTCAGCGCGACGTACAACTGGGCTTCATTACGGCCGCCGGAGACCAGGGCGCTGATCATTCCCGTACCGGTCACGGTGAAGGGCAGGGACGTGACGGTGCCGGTGGCGTCGTCGCCGCCGCCGGCGAATCCCCACAGGTGGTGGGTGCCTTCCTGGTTGAAGCAGCACCCCCACCCCCAGCCCGGGTCGTCAGTGACGGCTCCGTTGAAGGCTGTTCCGGTGGTGGTCCAGCCGCTGAGGTCGCCGGTTTCGAAGCCGGGATTGGCAAGGGCGGTCTCGCTGGCGCTGGCAGGTTCCGACACCAGGGGGGATGTCAGGCCGAGACAGATGGTGAGCGCCAGCAGCAGGTGCAGCACGTTGCTTCTGCTCGTCGTCGCGGTCCTTGCTGGAGAGCGGGTTCGCATACGAACCTCCGGTGGTGTGGGGTTGAGGTGTGCGGGTGGAGCAGGGCGCTGACCTCGGATGTGACACGGTCCGTGGGCAACGGGTAGGGGGGCGGGAGCAGTTACGGGCACTGCCGGGTGCCGGGATGGGTGAGGGTGCTGGGTCTCAGGCCCCCGGTGGTCCGGTCCGAGAGCTCCACGTGGATCCGGACGCCATGTGCAGAGTGAGGCCGAGGCGGCACGGAGGTATTGCTCGGTGCCGTGGCCGGTGGGCTCGGCCGTTACCGTGCCCGCGGGCACGAGAGGTGCCTACGGGTCATGTGGCCGACCGTCACCTGACGGTTCGCCAATTCGATTTAGGTCATGGGTCGGCATGGTTCGTGCGGCGCAGCCGCTAAAGCAAGAGCTAACGCAAGCGAAACTCGATTTCGCCCCCTCGGAGGCGCCCAAAAAGGCACATAAGGTCGTCGTTATGCAGGTGAGATGTCCGGGGTGTTGACAGTGCATGACGGGTGGAGCAATCTCGTCACATCTTGCTAATCCGATTTAGCTGAACGGGGCTGATCCGCTGATGTCCGAACGCCGCGTGACCATGGCCGACGTCGCCCGGAAGGCGGGCGTCTCGCCGACGACCGCGTCGTTCGCCCTGTCAGGCCGGACCGACATGCGCATCTCCGACGCCTCCCGCGAACGAGTCCTGGCAGCCGCCCGGGATCTGGGCTACCGCCCCAACGTCACGGCGCGCAGTCTGCGGACGAAGTCCACCCAGACGATCGGGCTCGTTTCGGACCGGATCACCACGACACCGTTCGCCGGCGAAGTGATCCGCGGAGCCATGGAGGCCGCCCGGGAGCGGGACCACCTGTTGTTCATCACCGAGGCGGGCGGCGATCGCACCGCCGAGTCGTCCCTGGTCCACGCGCTGCTGGACCGGCAGGTCGACGCGGTGGTCTACGCGTCGATGTTCACCCGGTACGTGACTCCGCCCAAGGAGCTGTTCGGGCGCCGCGTGGTCCTGCTCAACTGCCTGGCCCCCGACTTCGACGCACCCTCAGTCGTCCCGGACGAGTTCGAGGCCGGACGGGACGCGGCCCGGGCGCTGCTCGCGGCCGGTCACAGTGAGGGCATCTGGGCGATCGGCGGCCACCAGGCCGTTCCGGCCACCCCTGAGGGCATCATCGCCGGCAACGAGCGCATGCGCGGTCTGGAGGAGGTCCTCCGCGAGGGCGGGGCCCGGCTGGAAGGCGTCATCGAGTGCGACTGGGACACACTCGACGGACACCGCGAGGTGTCCGCCCTGCTGGCAGCGGGTCACCGGCCCCGAGCCTTGGTGTGCCTGGCCGATCGGGTGTCCTTCGGCGCATACCAGGCACTCGGCGAGGCAGGTCTGTCGGTGCCCGGCGATGTGTCGGTCATCTCTTTCGACGATCAGGACATCGCCTCCGTGCTGCGTCCGGCGCTCACCACACTTCGGCTGCCTCACTATCGGCTCGGACACCTTGCGATGGAGTTGATCCTCCGCCCGGGCCCGCTCGAAGCAGTGGTGCACCGCGTGCCCATGCCGCTGCAGAGCCGTGCCTCCCTCGCCGCACCCACCAGCGGCTGACACCGGCCCCGAAGACAGTCGTCCCGCCGCCCGCACCGATGAGTCCGGGCGGGCGGCGGGACGGCCACCAAGAACAGCGACCGTCGTAACCGGTCGCCGAGGGCGGGTCCTGCAAGACCCGTCTCAGTGAGATGGAGGAACCTCATGCTGTTCAGAACACGACGCCTCGCTGCCGTCAGTGTAGCCGTCACGGCGGCGACCGCGCTGGTCGCCGGATGCACGTCCGGCAGCGCAAGCACGTCCGGTGCCAGCGGTAACACGCTCACCCTGTGGACGCACAACGCCGGCAACTCGGTGGAACTCGACGTCGTCAAGAAGATCATCAAGGACTTCAACGGCTCCCAGGACAAGTACAAGGTCAAGCTGCAGGCGTTCCCGCAGAGCGACTACAACAACTCGGTCGTCGCAGCTGCCTCCGCCCATAAGCTGCCCTGCCTGCTCGACGTGGACGGCCCGAACGTGGCGAACTGGGCATGGGGCGGCTACCTCGACCCGATCGACGTCTCCGGCAGCGAAGTACCCGTGCTCAGCCAGCTGGCCAGCACCGTCGGACGCTACAACGACAAGCTCTACGCCTTCGGCTTCTACGACGTCTCGCTCGCCTACTTCGCCCGCAAGTCAGTACTGAACGCGAACGGCGTCCGCGTCCCCACCATGGACAGGCCCTGGACCAAGGACGAGTTCGACGCGGCGCTCGCCAAGCTCAAGAAGAGCGGCAAGTTCGACTACCCGCTGGAGATGGGCACCGGCGGCACCGGCGAGTGGTGGTCCTACGCCTACTCCCCGCAGCTGCAGAGCTTCGGCGGGGACCTGATCGACCGCGGCGGCTACAAGACGGCCTCGGGCACCCTCGACGGCGAGAGCGCCGTGGAGTGGGCCACCTGGTTCCACTCGCTGGTGGCCAAGGACTACATGGCGAAGAAGTCCGGAGCCGACCCCAACAAGGACTTCCTGGCCGGCAAGAGCGCCATCCAGTGGGACGGCAGCTGGAACGCGGCCAAAAACGCCGAGAAGCTCGGCGACGACCTGGCGATCATTCCGCCGGTGGACTTCGGTGACGGGCCCAAGATCGGCGGGGCGTCCTGGCAGTGGGGGATGAGCTCCACCTGCTCCAACAAGGCCGGCGCGCAGGCGTGGCTGAAGTTCTCCCGCCAGACGAAGTACTTCGTCGACTACGCCAAGGCCACCAGCACCATCCCCGCCACCGACGCCGCCGCGCAGCAGATCGCGGACTACCAGCCGGGCGGCAAGTTCGACGTGCTGGTCCAGTTCGCGCGTAAGTACGCCATGGTGCGCCCCGCGACCCCGGCCTACCCCTACATCTCCACCGAGTTCGAGAAGGCGACCAAGGACATCCTGGCCGGCGCAGACCCGGAGGACGCTCTCGGCCAGGCCGCGAAGGGCATCGACAACAACCTGAAGACGAACAACTACTACTCCAACTGACCCGTCGGGTCCGGTTCGGGTGCGACCACGCCGCCCGAACCGGGCCGATCCCCTGGAGATACCGTGCCCACCATGTTCGCAGCCCGCGAGCGGCTGCGTCCGGTCCGGCGACCCCGAACGACCAACGCCCGTCGCCGTAAGAGCTTCACCGCCTTCGGTATGGCCACGCCGGCCGTCGTGCTGCTGATCGTCTTCCTCGTCGTACCGGTCGCTCTGGCCTTCACCCTGGCGTTCACCGACGCGAAACTCGTCTCACCCACTCCGGCCCGCTTCGTGGGTCTGAGGAACTTCACCCTGCTCTTCCAGGATCCGACCTTCTACAAGTCCTTGCGCAACACGGCCTACTTCGCCGCCGTTGTCGTCCCGCTCCAGGCCGGGCTCGCCCTGGTGCTGGCCCTGCTGGTCAACGCCAAGGTCCGGGGCGTCAACTTCTTCCGTACCGTGTACTTCCTGCCGGTCGTCACCTCGATGGTCGTGGTGTCCCTCCTGTGGACCTTCCTGTACCGGGAGGACGGACTGGTCAACCACGTTCTCTCCACGCTCACCCTCGGCCATGTCCAGGGACCGGACTGGCTGGGCGACTCGGCCACCGCGATGCCCGCCATCATCCTGATGTCGGTGTGGCAGGGTGTCGGCTTCCACATGATCATCTGGCTGGCCGGGCTGCAGACCATCCCCGCCGAGCTGTACGAGGCGGCGGATCTCGACGGAGCCACCCGCCGGCACCGCTTTCGCCACGTCACCTGGCCAGGGCTGCGCGCCACCCGCACGTTCGTCCTCGTCACCATCACGATCGCGGCGCTCAGCCTCTTCACCCAGATCAGGGTGATGACGCAGGGCGGCCCCCTCGACTCCACCACCACCGTCGTCTACCAGGCGGTGCACAGCGGCTACGACCAGCAGCAGACCGCCTACGCGGCGGCCGTCTCGCTCATCTTCTTCGTGCTCGTACTGAGCGTGTCCCTCGTCCAGCGTTTCCTGACCCGGGAGAAGGACTGACATGACTTCCTTCCTCAAGCACCTCGGCGGTCACACCGGCCGCATCGTCCTGGCCCTGGTCTTCGCACTGCCACTCGTCTTCATGTTCGTCTCGTCGTTCAAGCCGGACGACCAGATCTTCGGAGACCTGGACTCCCTGCGCGCCTTCCTGCCGGTCGGGGCACTGTCGCTGGACAACTACACAGCCGTGTTCGAGCGAGTCCCGGCGGCACGGTTCCTGCTGAACTCCGTGCTGATCTCCTCGATCACCGTGGTGTTCGGCATCGTCGTGAACAGCTTGGCCGCCTTCGCCCTGTCACGGATGCGGTGGCCCGGCCGCAAGCTCGTCCTGACCGCGATCATCGCCACTCTCATCGTGCCGTTCGAGACCTTCGCCCTGCCGCTGGTGTGGTGGGTCAACCAGCTTCCGCTGCTGAACGTCAACGGATTCCACCTGGAGTGGAGCACCGGCTGGATGGACACCTACCAGGTGCAGATCCTGCCGTTCGTCGCCAACGCATTCTCCGTCTTCTTCTTCCACCAGTACTTCCAGAGCATCCCCAAGGAACTGGACGAGGCCGCCATCGTGGACGGCGCCGGCTGGTTCACCATCTACCGCCGCATCGTCATGCCGCTGTCCGGGCCGGCCGTCGCCACCGTGGCGATCCTGACCTTCCTGCCGGCCTGGAACTCCTACCTCTGGCCGCTGATGGTCGTGCAGAGCGAGGAACTGCGGCCGGTGATGGTGGGTATCTCCTACTTCTTCCAGCTGAACGTGGGATGGGGCCAGATCATGGCGTACTCCTCCATGATCACCGTGCCGATCCTGGCGCTCTTCGTGGCGTTCCAGCGCTCCTTCGTCAACAGCATCGCCTCCAGCGGCGTCAAGGGCTGACCCGCGGCACCACCAAGCCGCTCGCCCTCCTCCTGATGACTCCCGTGTGCTTCGCGCACCCCGAGAAAGGCCCTGTGTGTCCGCGCTGCCTGCCGACCCCCACCTCCCGGCCATACATCTGCGACCGCCCCACAACTGGATCAACGACCCCAACGGACTGGTCTTCCACCACGGGCACTACCACGTGTTCTTCCAGTACAACCCGCACGGCCCGCAGCACGCGAACGTGCACTGGGGCCACTTCCGCAGCCCCGATCTGATCAACTGGGAACCCCTCCCTGTCGCCCTCACGCCCACACCCGACGGCTATGACGCCGACGGCTGCTACTCGGGCAACGCCGTCTCCGTCGACGACCGCATGGTGGCCTTCTACTCCGCCCACCGCAACGACCGCTGGTGGCAGCCCATCACCACGGCCGAGTCACAGGACAACGGCCGCACCTGGGCCAAACGCCCCCAACTGCTCATCCCTGAGCCCCCTGCCGGCACCACCATGTACCGGGACCCCTACGTCTGGCGGCAGGACGACCGCTGGCGAATGCTGGTCGGCTCCGCCCTCGACGACGGCCGCGCCGCGGCGTTGCTGTACGAGTCCGACGACCTGGAGAACTGGGCCTACTGCGGCCCCTTCCACACCGGCGACCCCGAGGCCGGCACCGGCCCGATCGGCTGGGAGTGCCCGCAGTACGCGACGTTCGGCGACCGGAGCGCACTGATCGTCAGCGACTGGACCCCGCAGGACGGCCCCTGCCGCACCACCGTCCACACCGGTTGCGAGAAGGACGGTCACTTCGCGGCGGACTCGCCCCCTGCCCCTCTGGACCATGGCCCTGACTTCTACGCCCCCGCGTTGCTGAAGGCTCCCGGGGACGACCGGTGGTTGCTGTGGGCGTGGGCGTGGGAGGCTCGCGATGACGCCTGGGCGCGTGAGGCGGGATGGGCCGGTGTTCTCACCCTTCCCCGTGAGGTGAGCCTGACGGCCGACGGAAGGGTCGCCCAGCGTCCCGCTCGCGAAGTGCTTGCCCTGCGAGGTGCGCGCACGCTTCACCGAACGGGACACGTCACGCACTCCGAGCCGGTCGAGCTCGGTCAGGTCAATTCCGCCTTCGACCTGACCGCCGCCCTTGTTCCCGACACCACGGGGACGAGCGGGCTGCGGCTGATCACGTCCGCCGACGGCTCCGAATACCTCGATATCCGTCTCGACCCCGCGGTCGGACACCTCACCGTCGACCGCAGCCACGCGTCGCTCGACACACGAGCCCGGGGAGGCTCGTACACCCTGCCCTTCCCAGCCATGAAGCGCCCCGGCAGTCCCGTCGAACTGCGCGTGATCGTGGACCACTCGATAGCCGAGATCTACCTGGCCGACGGGCAGGTCCTCACCCTGCGCTTCTACCCACTGGGTGAAGGGCCGTGGCGGCTCCAGGCGCGTACGACGGGCACGCTGCGCAGTGAATTCGCGGTCGAAGCCTGGGACCTGACCCAGGCAGACGCCCTGAGAGAGCCGACCCTCACGGGCCGGGGACGGGCGCCGATCGACTGAGTCCCTGCCTGACAGGGCACGCCTGACCGGACCTGTTCACCGCAGTCCCGCCGTCCCTCAGCGTGCGACGCCGCGACAGCCACGACGCGCATCACAGACGTGGAGGGAATCCGGGTGGACAGGCGTGCCGGCCCACACCGTCTCCGTCCTCCTGTGCCTACGAGGCAGTGAGCTCTCCCGAGCCCCGGACGATCAGCCGAGTGGGGACAGTGATGGTGCGGGCGCGGGAACGGTCGCCGTCCAGCCGTGCAAGGGCGGTCTCCGCCGCCTTGCGGCCGATCTCTTCGGGGTCCTGGGCCACGACGGTCAGGGCGGGTTCGAGGGCCTCGGCGAGTGGCACGTCGTCGAAGGCGACCACGGCGACGTCCTTCCGCTTGACGCGGGCCAGCTCGGCGACCACTCCCAGCGCGACGATGTTGTTGCCGGCGAACAGAGCGGTGGGGGGACTCGCCAGCTCCAGCAGGCGGGAGGTGCAGACAGAGGCGCTGTTCTGGTCGTGGGCGTTGATGACCAGGGAGCGGTCTTGGGGGAGGCCGGCTTCCACCAGGGCCGAGCGGTATCCGGCCAGACGTTCACGGCGGGTGTAGAGGTGGGTGGGGAGGTCGCCGACGAAGCCGATGCGGCGGTGGCCGTGGGCGATCAGGTGCGCGACACCCTCGTGTGCCCCCGCGAGGTTGGAACTCACGACGCTGTCCGTGGTCAGCCCGGCTCCCGGCCGGTCGATGAAGACGACGGGCAGCCCCGTGCTCCGATGGCTCCGCAGGTGGGAGTGGTCGGAGCCGACGGAGGGGATGACCATCAGGATGCTGATGCGCCGGGCGAGGAACGTGTCGGTCAGCCCCCTTTCGCGCGTGGGCTCGTCCGCGGACGACCCCATGAGCAGGGTCAGGCCGCGGTCCCGCACGACGTCCTCGATGCCACCGGCCACTGCGCCGAAAAAGGGGTTCCCGAGGTCGGGAACGACCAGCCCGATGGTCGTGTCGGGTCCTCCGACACGAATATTCCGGGCCATGAGGTTCGGCTGGAAGCCGAGTTTGGCCACGGCGGCCAGAACCTGTTCCCTGGTCCGGGCCGAGGCGGGGCCGTCCTCGTTGAGCACCCGGGAAACCGTCTTGGCGCTGACGCCTACTTCACGGGCGACGTCGGCCAGGGTGGGGCGGCGGTTCGCTGCCATGAAGCGGGAGTCTCCCTGCGCTCGTCGGTTCCGGCCGCGGCCTCGGCCGGAACCCGTGAGTGTTTCTTCGCGTGTCAGGTGGCCTGGACCCCTGCTGCCTCGGCGGCCTCGGAATCCGCTACGACAGTACCTCCAGCCTCATCGAGGACCAGCGCGCCGGTCATAATGGCGACGACCTCGGCCATGGTGTGGTCGGAGGGCTTGATCACGGCGGCGCGACGGCCCAGCCGGTGGACGTGGATCCGGTCGGCGATCTCGAAGACGTGTGGCATGTTGTGGCTGATCAGGATGACGGGCATGCCCTTGTCGCGGACGCGGCGGATCAGGTCGAGGACCTGCCCCGATTCCTTGACGCCGAGGGCAGCGGTGGGCTCGTCCATGACGACGACGCTGCGCGCCCAGGCGACGGAACGTGCGACGGCCACGGCTTGCCGCTGCCCGCCGGAGAGGGTTTCGACCGCCTGTGTCAGCGACCGCAGTCCGATCTTGAGGTCGGCCATGTGCTCTGCGGCCTGTTGGCGCATGCGCTTCTTGTCCAGCATGCGGAAGGCGTTGCCGAGGAACCCGGGCCGGCGCAGTTCACGCCCCAGGAACATGTTCGAGGCGATGTCCATCGAAGCAGCCACCGCCAGGTCCTGGTAGACGGTCTCGATGCCGTGGGCACGCGCGCTCTGCGGCCCTGTGAACCGGATGACCTCGCCGTTGAGGCGGATTTCGCCCGCGTCCGGTGTCACCGCGCCGGTGAGCGCCTTGATCAGGCTGGTCTTGCCGGCTCCGTTGTCGCCGATGACCGCGAGGACCTCGCCGGGCATCAGGTCGAAGTCGGCGCCGTCGATGGCGGTGACCTGCCCGTAGCGCTTGACCAGACCGCGGGCCTGGAGAACAGGGGTGGGAGTGGCAGTGGTCATCGGGATTTCCTCCGGGACATCTGGTCGACGGTCACCGCGAGGATCACGAGGATCCCGGTGATCAGGGTCTGGTAGATCGAGGCCACACCCATCAACTGGAGGCCGTTGCGGAAGACACCGACGATGAGGACACCGATGAAGGTGCCCAGGACCGAACCGCGCCCACCGAAGAGACTGGTCCCACCGAGGACCACCGCGGTGATGCTGTCGAGGTTCTCGGTCTGTCCCGCCTGCGGGTCGCCCACCCCGGTGCGCGAGATGAGCAGCAGGGCGGCGAGACCGTACAGGACGCCGGCCACGGTGTAGATGCCGATGGTCAGACGGGAGGTGCGGATGCCGTTGAGGCGTGCGGCCTCCTGGCTGTTGCCCAGGGCGTACACATGCCGGCCCCATCCGGTGCTGCTGAGGGCGTAGGCCAGAAGCAGGAAGAGGGCGATGGTGAGCAGCGAGCCGTAGGTGATGTCCGTGCCGCCGAGCGGGAAGGTCTCGCCCAGCGCGGTCAGCGGGCCGGGCAGGCTGGTGACGGTCTGCTCTTCGGAGTAGATGTGCGTCAGGGCGAACGCCACGTTGAGCATGCCGAGCGTCACGATGAACGGCGGCAGCGGGATCTTCTGGACCAGGAGCCCGTTGAGAAGGCCGAAGCCACCGCAGACGACGAGGCCCGTGGTGATGGCGAGGAGTGGGGGCAGGGTGCCTTCGGCTGCCGTCTTGGCGATCACGATGCTGCCGAACGCCATCACGGCACCGCACGACAGGTCGATGCCGGCCGTGAGGATGATCAGGGTCTGGCCGATGGCGAGGGTGCCGACGACCATGACCTGCTGCACGACCAGCGAGAAGTTTCCGCCCGTGAGGAACTGGTCCGTCGACAGGGAGAAGAACACACAGGCGAGAAGAAGCGCGGCCAGCGGGCCAGTGGTCGGTGCGGTGAGGAGTCTGCGGGCCGTGGTCGGTGTTTCGAGATCGGCGTACGGCGCGGTGGTGGCTGTCATACGAAGTCCTTGTCGGAAAAGCAGAGGTCCTCGGGGGAGGACGTACGGGGGCGGCCGTCCCCGGTCGGGGCAGGGCCGGCCACCTCGTCCATGGGGTTCGGCGGCGGCTGCCTGGTAGGCGGGCGACTCATCCCCAGCAGTTGGCCAGGCCGTACTCGGTGTCCTTCGACGCGACCCCCGCCTGCGCCTTGTCGGTGATCAGGCTGACGCCGGTGTCGGTGTAACCGCTGGCCTTCTTGCCGTCCTTGGCGTACTTCACGACGGCCCCGACGCCTTCGGCGGCCATCTTCAGCGGGTACTGCTGGGAGGTCGCGGCGATCTTGCCGTCCTTGACCGCCTGCGTCCCGGTGCAGCCGCCGTCGACGGAGACGATCAGGACGTCCTTGTCCCGGCCCTTTGCCTTCAGCGCGGTGTACGCGCCGAGGGCGGCCGGCTCGTTGATGGTGTAGACGACGTTGATGCCGGGCGCCTTTTGCAGACAGTTCTCCATCGCGGTCTGGCCCTTGGCCTGGTCGCCTCCGGTGTCCTGGGAGCAGACGATGGCGGGGTCCTTCTCGCCGATGCCGAAGCCCTTGAGGAAGCCGTTGTGCCGCTGGACACCGACGGCGACGCCCGGAGCCAGGTCGAGGGTGGCGATCTTGGCCGTCCTGCCCTTCATGGAGGCTTTGGCGTAGGAGCCGATCAGTTCGCCGGCCCTGAGGTTGTCGGTGGCGAAGAGGGCGTCGACCGCGCTCTGGGGGTCGGTCGGGGAGTCAAGGGCGATGACCAGAATCCCCTTGGCACGGGTCTTCTCAAGGGCAGGCACGATGGCCTTGGAGTCGCTGGGGGTGATCAGGATGCCCTTCACCCCGGCGGCGACCATGTTCTCGATCGCGGTGACCTGTCCGGCGTTGTCCCCGTCGAACTTGCCCGCTGAGGTGATCAGTTGTGCACCGCTGTCCTTGGCGGCCTTCTCTGCCCCCTCCTTCATCTTCACGAAGAACGGGTTGGTGTCGGTCTTGGTGATCAGGCCGACCTTGACGCTGCCCGAGCCGGAGCCGGCGGAATCCGATCCGGAACCGGATCCGCAGGCCGTCAGGGTGAGGGCCGCGATGCCCAGGCATGCGGCGGCTCTGATCAGGGAGGGGGTCGGACGAGTGGTGCGAGACATGAAGGGCTCCTGCGGAATCGCGTGCGGCTTGCTGGCAACGAAGCGTGCCGTCCACGGTGTCATCGTTGACTTATGTCATCGTTGACACTGCTTGCCGAGGATGATGGACTCCGTTTCCCGGGCACGTCAATGCCTTGCCGCTGTTACAAATCGGCAACGTCCCCGGCCCGTCGGTCACCCGCGGCCGCAACGTCCGTGTCGCGGCGTACCTGGTTCGCCCGTCCGTTCGTCAGAGAAGAGCAGTCCATGAGCCCGCGTCAGATCACCGTCCTGGGTGAATGCGTCGCAGACGCGTTCGCCCGGCCCGCAAGCGCTCCGAACGAGCTGGACCTGCATGTACTGCCTGGTGGTGGACCGGCGAACACGGCCGTGGCCCTGGCGCGGCTGGGTACTCCGTCCCGTTTCCTCGCGCGGCTGTCCGGGGATGTTTTCGGCCGGCTGTTCCGTGCTCACCTGGAGGCTTCAGGGGTGGATCTGTCGCAGGCCGTCGTGGCGTCGGAGCCGAGCACGTTGGCGGTGGCGGAGCTGGACGCCCAGGGGCAGGCCGCGTATGCGTTCCACGCGCAAGGCACGGCCGACTGGCAGTGGTCGAGCGCTGAACTGGCCGGTGTGGACCTGTCGTCCACCGTCTGCCTGCACGCGGGTTCGCTCGCTCTGATCCGGGAGCCCGGGGCGGCGGCGGTGGAGGAGTTCCTGGCGACTGCCTCGCCCCGAGCCACCATCAGTATTGATCCCAACGTCCGGCCGCTGCTGGTGCGTCCCGAGTCCTACCGCGCGAGACTGCGGCAGTGGTGCGACCTCGCGGACATATTGCGGCTGAGTGAGGAAGACCTCGAATTCCTTCTGCCAAGAACGCCCCTGGAGCAGGCGTGCGACGTCTGGCACGCTGCCGGCGCACGGCTCGTTGTGGTCACGCGTGGCGCAGATGGTGCCTTTGTCTCGCTGGACGGCGAGCGGATGCATGTGCCGGGCGTGGCGACGCGGGTCGTCGATACGGTCGGGGCTGGTGACTCCTTCACGGCGGGTCTGCTGCACCACCTGGGCGCACGTGGCCTCCTCGGGGGGCGGCTGACCGATCTCCGTCTGGACGCGGTGGCGGAAGCCTGTCGGTTCGCCGCCCATGTCGCGGCCTTGACCTGCTCGGTCGCCGGTCCGAACCCTCCGTGGCTGAGCCAACTGCCGCAGCGCGCCTCACAGATCATCGCGTGACAGGCGGTCCGTTCGAGCGACGGAAAGGCGTCCCAGCCGTTGACGCGTCGGCCGGAGTGTGTCCATCATCGGCCGCATCAGATGTCATCGCTGACATAAGTCAACGATGACACTCGTTGACGCGCTGTCACAGCGCCGGCAGTACTCCCCTTTCGTTCCCTCCCCGCGCCGGGAACCACCCGGCCGCGGGAACGGCCGCAGCCCAGGAGACACCATGACCTCAAGACGCGTACCCCGGCATGCCCGCACGCGGATGATCGCCGCGACGGCGACCGTCTGCGCCATGTCCGCCGCACTGCTGGCACCTCAGGCCGTCGCCGCCGGAACCCGGCCGTATACGGAGACCTACCGGCCCCAGTTCCACTACACGCCGCAGAAGAACTGGATGAACGACCCCAACGGACTGGTGTACTACAAGGGCGAGTACCACCTCTTCTACCAGTACAACCCCAGCGGCAACTCCTGGGGCGACATGTCCTGGGGACACGCGGTGAGCACCGACCTCATGCACTGGGAGGAGCTGCCGCTCGCCCTGTCCCACGACGACAAGGAGATGGTGTTCTCCGGCAGCGCGGTCATCGACTGGAGCAACACCACCGGCTTCGGAACGAAGAAGAACCCGCCCATGGTGGCGATCTACACCAGCTACGACAAGAGCACCGGCACCCAGGCCCAGTCGCTCGCCTACAGCAACGACCGCGGACGTACGTTCACCAAGTACGACGGCAATCCCGTCATCGACATCGGCTCCAAGGAATTCCGCGACCCCAAGGTCCAGTGGTACGCCCCGACCAAGACCTGGCTGATGACGGTGTCCCTCTCCACCGAGCACAAGGTGCAGTTCTACTCCTCGAAGAATCTCAAGAACTGGGACCTGCTCAGCGAGTTCGGGCCGGCCGGGGCGACGGGCGGCGTGTGGGAATGCCCCGACCTGTTCCCCCTCGCGGTCGACGGGAACAAAAAGAAGATCAAATGGGTCCTCGTCGTCAACATCAACCCCGGCGGCATCGCCGGCGGCTCGGGCGCCCAGTACTTCGTCGGTGATTTCGACGGCACGAAGTTCACCGCCGACGACAAGGGCTCCTACACCCCGCCCACCGGCACCGTCATGCAGGACTTCGAGAACCCCGACTTCGGTGCATGGACAGCCACCGGCAACGCATTCGGCCAGGGACCCACGGCCGGGGCGCTGACCGGGCAGGGACCCGTCAGCGGCTTCGAGGGCAAGAGCTTCGCCAACAGTTTCCACGCGGGCGACGCCGGCACCGGCACCCTGTCCTCCCCGCCCTTCACCGTCGACAGCCCGTACCTCAACTTCAAGGTCGCCGGTGGACGCCATCCCCACCAGGCGGGCACCGTGCAGGAACGGGGACCCGTGCCGGAGGGAACGATCCTCACCGACTTCGAAGGCGGCACCTACGGCAACTGGACGGTCACGGGCGACGCCTTCGGAACCGCCCCGGCCACCGGCAGCCACGCGGGCCAGCAGGAGGTCACCGGCTTCCTCGGCAGTGGTCTGGCCAACTCGTTCCTCAACGGCGACGGCTCGACCGGCAGCCTCACCTCGCCGGAATTCACCATCGACAAGGACTACGTCGACTTCCTCATCGGCGGCGGCAACCATCCTGCGAGCCAGGCCGCGCCCACCGCCGTCGAACTTCTCGTCGACGGCAAGACGGTGCGCAGCGCCACCGGGCACGACGGCGAGGCACTCAATTGGGACGCCTGGGATGTCCGCGAACTCATCGGCAAGCAGGCGCAGATCAAGATCGTCGACGAGAACACCAGCGGTTGGGGCCACATCAACGTCGACCACATCGTGCTCTCCGACACCCGGGCCCAGCCGATCTCCCGGGAGACGGCGGTCAACCTGGTCGTCGACGGCAAGGTCGTCGGCAGCGCCACCGGCTCCAACAGCGAGACGCTGGACTGGGCCTCCATCGACATGCGCCCGTACGCCGGTAAGAGGGCACGGATCCAGATCGTCGACATGAACACCAGCGGCTGGGGCCAGATCATGGCCGACCAGTTCACCGCCGCGCCAACACCCGCCAAGTCCGCCGTGCAGCGCGCCGACTGGGCCGACTACGGCAAGGACTACTATGCGGCCGTGTCCTGGGAGAACGCACCGGGCGACAAGCGGAACATGATCGGCTGGATGAACAACTGGGACTACAGCGGTTCCCTCCCCACCTCCCCCTGGCGCAGCGCCCAGAGCATCCCCCGCCAGATGGCCCTGCGCACCGTGGACGGCCGGATCAAGCTGACCAGCGAGCCGGTGAGGAGCTTGACCTCCCTGCGAGAGGGTCGCCCGGCGGTGTCGGCCGGCATCACGGTGACCAGCACGTCACAGCCCCTGGGTCGCGGCGCGGGTCAGGGCAAGGCCCTCGATGTCGAGGCGGCCTTCTCCCTCGAGGACGCCGAGCGGTTCGGCATCAAGGTGCGCACCGGCGTCGGCGGAGAGGAGACCGTCATCGGATACGACACCACGACGCAGGAGCTGTACGTCGACCGGACCCGGTCCGGTGCCGTGGACTTCAGCGACACCTTCGCCGGCGTCCAGCGGGCGCCCCTGCACGCCGTGAACGGAAAGGTGAAGCTGCGGGTCGTGGTCGACTGGTCATCCGTTGAGGTGTTCGGCGGTAGCGGTGACGCGGTGATCACGGACCAGATCTTCCCTGACCCCTCCAGTCAGGGATTGGAGGTCTTCGCCGAGAACGGCTCGGTCAAGCTGGACCGCGCCCGCGTCTGGCACCTCGCATCCTCCCGGAAGTGACGCGAGTGACCCCCGACCGCAAAGGCCCGAACGTGAAGAAGACCCTGCTCGCCGAGTTCACCGCCTGCGAAGGAGCGGAGGACGAGGTCGCACACCTCCTGCGGGAGTACGCCCAGACAGTGCGCAAGGAGGTCGGCAACCTGTCCTTTGATGTCTACACCAACGCGTCCAGCCCTCGTGCCTACCTCATCTTCGAGGCGTACCAGGACGAGGCCGCCTTCCAACGCCACCTCACGGCTCAGTACGCCGACCCCTTCAACTCCGCCCTCGCCCCGCTGATCGAGGAGCCCGCCTCCGGCCTGACCTTCCTCGTTCCCGGGTCCTGACGACATGATGTCTGTTGGCCTGCGACCGCGAACCCCGTCCTCGCAGCTCCACAGGTCGGGATCCGCCGAGCGCGGCCGGCGGCGTGCGTCGGATTCGCGCACGTGATGTCCGCAGCGCACGTAACGCACCACGGCCAGTCGTTCAGGCTTCCTCATGTGTGCCGCTGACCTGCGACGACTTCCACACGTTTCCCTTCCACGTGTTTCGCGACGACGCATCATGCGGAGTGCGTGGCGATTCTGGAGCCTGCTGAGTAGCGCCCCTGGACCGGGTGGGCCAGGGGCTGGGGCTGCTCACCGTTCTGTACGACGCGCCCCTGCGGCATGGGCCGCAGGGGCGCACGCATGTCGTGCCGCCTGACAGGCCGCACCCTCGCATGGAGCCGGCTCGCGTTCAAGCGATTCGGCGGCCGGTGCTGGGTTTGTCAACTTCTGGCAAGAGCGGCATCCCGCAGTCGTCCATCTTTGGTCCAGACCTATTGACGGGCCCGGTCCCCGCTTCTACGCTCCCGTCGATCGCCACACCGCGTTTCCCCAGTTCATCCCGGGCCGTGCGGCGACGACCCCTCACGCACGCCCACGCCAGTGGCGCGGGGCGAGAATGGAGCACAGTATGTTCCGTCGGAGGATTCGGGCTCTCCCTGAAGCGGGTGACGGGCATGCGACCGCCGTCCGGACCCGGCCCGGCTCGACCGCCCTGACCCGTACGCTCGCCGGGGTGAGTGCCGCCGCCGTCATCGGTGCCGGCGTCACCATGGCCGGCACCGGTCCGGCCGATGCCGCCACGACCAACCTGGTGACCAACTCGGGCTTCGAGAGCGGCCTTTCCGGCTGGACCTGCGCCAATGGTTCCGGTGCGGTCACCAGCAGTCCGGCGCACTCCGGCTCGTCCGCGCTGAAGGCCACGCCGTCCGGCCTGGGCAATGCCCAGTGCACCCAGACCGTCAGCGTGCAGCCCAACTCGACGTACACGTTGAGCGCCTTCGTCCAGGGCAGTTACGTCTACCTCGGCGCCAGCGGTACGGGAGCCACCAGCGAGCCGTCGACCTGGACGCCCAGCTCCACCTCGTACAGCGAGCTGAGCGTCGACTTCACCACCGGTGCGAACACCACATCGGTGACGGTCTACCTGCACGGCTGGTACGGGACGCCCGCGTACGTCGCCGACGACGTGTCGCTCACCGGTCCCGGTGGCACGACGCCACCGCCCACTGATCCGCCGACCACGCCTCCGCCCACCGACCCGCCGACGACACCGCCGCCCACCGACCCGCCGGGCGACGCCACCTGTGCCACGAAGCCCAAGCCGGCCGGCAAGGTGCTCCAGGGGTACTGGGAGAACTGGGACGGCGCCTCGAACGGGGTGCACCCCGGCATGGGCTGGGTCCCCATCACCGACAGCCGGATCGCCCAGCACGGCTACAACGTCATCAACGCCGCCTTCCCGGTGATCCGCTCGGACGGAACCGTCCTGTGGGAGGACGGCATGGACGCGGGTGTGAAGGTGTCGACGCCGGCGGAGATGTGTGAGGCCAAGGCGAACGGCGCCACGCTCCTGATGTCCATCGGCGGTGCGGCTGCGGGCATCGACCTGTCGTCGAGCAAGGTCGCCGACCGCTTCGTGGAGACGGTCGTCCCGATCCTCAAGAAGTACAACTTCGACGGGATCGACATCGACATCGAAACCGGTCTGTCCGGCAGCGGGAACATCAACACGCTGTCCGCCTCCCAGTCCAACCTGATCCGCATCATCGACGGTGTGCTGGCCAGGATGCCGGCGGGCTTCGGGCTCACGATGGCGCCCGAGACCGCGTACGTCACCGGCGGCAGCGTCACCTACGGGTCCATCTGGGGCGCCTACCTGCCGATCATCAAGAAGTACGCCGACAACGGCCGGCTGTGGTGGCTCAACATGCAGTACTACAACGGCAGCATGTACGGCTGCTCGGGCGACTCGTACCAGGCCGGCACGGTGGAGGGCTTCGCCGCTCAGACCACCTGCCTCAACAACGGCCTGACCATCCAGGGCACCACGATCAAGGTGCCCTACGACAAGCAGGTGCCCGGTCTGCCGGCCCAGCCCGGCGCGGGCGGCGGTTACATGGCGCCCAGCCAGGTCGGCCAGGCGTGGAACACGTTCAACGGCTCGCTCAAGGGCCTCATGACGTGGTCCCTGAACTGGGACGGCTCAAAGGGCTGGTCCTTCGGCAACAACGTCAAGTCCCTGCAGAACCGCTAGGTCCGAGGCGTCCGGCCCGCCGGGGCCGGGCGCGTCACCCTGTCCCACCGCGTCCGGAATCGTCGGGCCCGCTCAGCGACGGCGCCGGTCCGGCGGGACGCCCATCCGCGCGAACAACTCCTCCGCCACGGCCCGGTGGCCGGCGGCGTCCGTGTCGTCGTCCGTCGCGTCCGCCAGGCCGCTCAGGGCGTACGCCTCCTCGATCCGGTAGTTCATTGAGGCGGCCAACTCCAGGGCACTGGCGTGCAGTTCGCGGGAGGCGTGGTGGTCGCCCTGCCGTCTGCGCAGGCGCCCCACGATGTTCTCCACCTTGGCACGCCGCAGCGGTGACGCGTTCGCCGCCACCAGTTGGAGGGCCTGGTCCGCCAGGTCCGGGACGTGCGGCGGCCGCCCGATGTGCTGGTCCACGTCGGCCGACAGGGCCAGGGTCACTGCCGCGTTGCCGGGATCGGCGCCCTCGTTCAGGTGGGCGCGGGCCCGGTCCAGAGTGAGGGCCGCGTCCTCCCACCTGCCCAGGCCGGCGTAGGCGAAGGCGAGGTCGGTGAAGGCGGTGAACTGGTTCTCGAACTGGCCCAGTGCCGACTGGAGTTCGACCGCGCGCAATGCGGCCGCCGCGGCCTCCTCGTGCCGGCCCCACTGCTCGTAGAGCGTGCTGAGCAGGGTGAGGCCGTCCGCCTCGGCGCGCGGGATGCCCAGTTCCTGTTCGTGGGCGATCGCCCGCCGCAGGTGGGTCAGCGCCTCGGGGAAGTTGCCGAGCAGGCTGTTGAACTGGCCGAGGGTGCACTCGCTGTGCGCCTCGGTGTGCCGGTCGCCGATCCGGGCGGCGAGGTCGCGGCCCTCCCTCGCCGCCTCCAGTCCCTCCTCGAACCGGCCCAGCCGCCAGCAGGCGACCCCCAGGTTGGACAGGCTCATGCCCAGCAGCGCCGGGTCGCCCAGCCGCTTCGCCGCCGCCACCGACGCCCGCCCGGTGGCACCGAACTCCTCCAGGTAGCCCCGCGAGTTGAGCTGGAAGGCGAGGTTGCGGCTCAGGCCGACCACGTACCGGTCCAGGCCCCGCCGCTCGGCCAGGGTCACCGCGGCCAGCAGCGCGTCCTGCTCCTGGGTGAACCAGGTCTGCGCCCGCTCCGCGTCGCCGAGGCCGGGCAGGTCCGCCACGGACTCCTCGACGCCGGTGGGACGGTGACGGCGTCCGGGGTAGAGGACACCGCAGGCCACCTCGGTCGCGGTGAGGTAGTAGCGGAGCAGCCGTTCCACGGAGGCCCCCGCCTCCTCGCGGCGGGCTTCGTCGGCGTCGAACAGACTCTGCGCGAAGCTGCGCACCAGGTCGTGGAAGGAATACAGCCCGATGTCCGGCTGGCGCAGCAGGTGCACGTCGAGCAGCCGCTCCAGGACGTCCTCGGCGTCCCGGGTGCCGCAGTCGAGCAGCGCCGCCGCCGCGTACACGTTGATGTCGCCGCCCGGGTGCAGCGACAGGACGCGGAACGCGGCGCGGCTCTCCTCGTCCAGCACCTGGTACGACAGCCGCAGGGTGGCGGAGACGCTGCGGGTGCCGGCGCTGAACTCGTCCAGCCGGCGCGTCTCGTCCCGCAGCCGCTCCGTGAGGTAACGCAGCGTCCAGCGGGGCCGGTTGCGCAGCCGGGCGGTCGCGATGCGCAGCGCGAGCGGCAGATGGTCGCAGAGGCGGGTCAGCTCGGCGGCGGCTTCCGGCTCGGCGGCGACCCGCTCCGGGCCCAGGGTCTCGGTGACGAGCGCGGCGCTCTCGCGCGGCGACATCACGCCGAGCGAGATCCAGTCCACGCCGTCCAGGTCGATCAGCCGGCTGCGGCTGGTGAGCAGCACCAGGCAGCCGCTGCCGGCGGGCAGCAGCGGACGGACCCCGGCGGCGTCGGCCGCGTTGTCGAGCAGGATCAGCAGCCGCTTGCCGCTGAGCCTGGCCCGCCACAGCGCGGTGCGCCCGGCCGTGTCGTCGGGGATGCGGTCACCGGGGACGCCGAGCGCCCGGAGCAGGCCGTCCAGCGCGGCGCCGGTGGACACCGGCTGGTCACCGGGGGTGTAACCGCGCAGATCGATGTGGAGTTGGCCGTCCGGGTACGCGTCGACCAGCCGGTGGGCGGCCCGTACCGCCAGCGAGGTCTTGCCGCTGCCGCCCATGCCGTCGAGCGCCACGATCCGGGGGCCCCGCACGTCCCTGTGCGTCGCCCGGCGCAGCAGGTCGGCCAGTTCCGCCTCGCGGCCGGTGAAGTCCGCCAGGTCGTGGGGCAGGGTGCACGGCGGTGCGACCGGGAGCGGGGCGGGCGGCGTCGGTGCGGCGGGCCCGGGGCCGCCCGGCACCGGGTTCTCGCGCAGGATGTCCTCGTAGAGCCTGGTGAGCTGCGGACCGGGGTCGACGCCGAGCTCCCCGGCCAGCAGCTCCCGCACCTTCCCGTACTCCACCAGCGCCTCGGCCTGCCGTCCGGACCGGTACAGCGCCAGCATCAACTGGCTTCGCAAGGTCTCCCGCAACGGGTGCTGGGACGTCAACGCCCGCAGGTCCGGAATGAGTTCCGCGGACTCGCCCAGGGAGAGGCGCAGTGCGAGGTACTCCTCCCAGACGCCGAGCCGGTGTTCCTCGATGGCCGTCGCGGCGGCTTCGACGACCGGGCCACCCGTACCCGAGAGAACGGACCCGCGCCACAGCGCCAGTGCGGAGCGCAGGATCTCGGCAGCTTCCGGAAGCCGATGTCCGGCCACGGCGCTTTTCGCCTTCCGGACCAGCACTCCGAATGCGGCCAGGTCGCTCTGGTCGTCCTCCAGCACCAGGCGATAGCCGGGACCGTCGGTGAGCAGGACGTCCGCGCCGCCGGGTATGCGTTTCCGCAGGTCCGCCACGGCCTTGCGGACCTGGTGGGACGCCGTGGCCGGCGGGTCCCCGTCCCAGGCCGCCGCTACCAGCCGGGTGACCGGAAGGACCTTTCCGAGGTCGAGCAGCAGAGTGGCCAGAACCCGTTCCTGGATGACCCCGCCGAGTCTCAGCCGTACGCCGTTCGACCATCCCTCCATGGGGCCGAGGACGTTGAACCGAAGCCGTTCTCCTGGCGCCGCCGTCACCGCCGACCTCCCCCTGGGTTGCGCTGCCGCCGAGCGATCCGCTTCGCGCGGAGGCGATCTTAACGTCCCGCCAAAGGGCGCGGTACCGCGCCGGGAACGGTTCGGGAACGGCCTCGTCCACTCTCCTTCCGTGGCAGACACCCCTTGAGGAGGCACCGATGAGTTCCGATCCCGCACCCGGCCCCGACACGCTGCCGCAGAAGGCGCGGCGGCGGGCGGCACTCAGCCCGGCCGGGCTCGCCGGGCACCGCGACTTCCGCCTGCTGTGGTTCGGCGAGACCACCAACCGCGTCGGCATCAACATCACCACCGTCGCGATGCCGCTGGTGGCCGTGGTCACCCTGGACGCCGGCACGCTCGCGGTCAGCGTGCTGGCCGCCGTGCCCTGGCTGCCCTGGCTGCCCTGGCTGCTGATCGGCCTGCCGGCCGGGGCCTGGGTGGACCGGATGCGGCGCCGCCCGTTGATGCTGGTCTGCAACGCCTCCTCGGTCGTGCTGCTCGCCAGCGTCCCGGTCGCCGCCTGGCTCGGGGTCCTCACCATGACCCAGCTCCTCGTGGTGGGCCTCCTCAACGGCCTGGCCGCGGTGTTCTTCGGCATCTCCTACAAGGTCTACCTGCCGTCGATCGTGGACCGTGGCAGCCTCCAGCAGGCCAACGCCCGGCTCCAGGGCAGCGAGTCGGTGGCGCAGGTGGCGGGCCTCGGCGGCGGCGGCCTCCTCGCCCAGGGCTTCGGCGCCGTCTCCGGACTGCTCGTCAACGCCTGCACCTTCGTCGTCTCGGCGCTGTGCCTGCTCGGCATCCGCAGCCGGGAGCGGACGCCCGAGCCCCCGGCCGAACGCGCTCTGCTGCGCCGGGAGGTCGGCGAGGGCCTGCGCCACACCGTGCGCGACCCGTACCTGCGGGTACTGACCGCCTACGGCACCGTCACCAACCTCCTGCTGACGGCGTATCAGGCGATCATGCCGGTGTTCCTGATCCGGGAACTGGACGTCCCGGAGGGCGCCATCGGCTGGCTCATGGCCTCCAGCAGCGTCGGCGGCATCCTCGGCGCGCTCGGCGTCAAGCAGGTGACCGCCCGCTGGGGCACCGCCCGCGGCCTGCTGGTCGCCACCGCCTCCACGGCACCCTTCGGCCTCCTGATCCCGATGGGCGGCAAGGGCTGGAGCCTCGCCGCGCTCGTGACGGGCAACGCCCTGCTCGCACTCGGCGTGGTGCTCGCCAACGTGATCCAGGGCGCCTTCCGCCAGCAGTACTGCCCGGCACGGCTCCTCGGCCGCGTCACGGCCTGCATCTCGGTGGCGAGCTTCGGCGCCATCCCGTTCGGCTCCCTGCTCGGCGGAGTGCTCGGCACGGCACTCGGACTGCGGCCGACGCTGTGGCTGCTGACCGCCGGACTCGCCGTCACCCCCCTGCTGCTTCTCGCCGGACCGCTGCGCGCACGACGCGACCTGCCCGCCACGCCGGGGGACGCGTGACCCCGCACGGGTTCCGGGGCGCCCGTCTCAACCCCGCAGCCGTACCGGCAGCCTCCGCACGCTGTTGCCCACGAACGAGCGGTGGCGCGGCAGTTCCGGGTCCGGGGCGGCGAGGTCCAGGGCCGGGAAGCGGGTGAAGAGCTGTTCCAGGGCCGTGGTGGCTTCCAGGCGGGCCAGGGGCGCGCCCAGGCAGTAGTGGGCGCCGTGCCCCAGGGAGAGGTGGCGGGGGCCGGTGCGGGTGATGTCGAAGGTTGCCGCGTCCGGGCCGTGGGCCCGGGTGTCACGACCGGCCGCCGAATAGCCCGCGAGGACCGGCGTGCCCCGGGGGATCAGGGTGCCGTCGAGGGTCAGGTCCCGGGTCGGGTAGCGGAACGGGAAGTAGCTGACCGGGCTGTCCCAGCGCAGGGTCTCCTCCACGACGTCGGCCCAGCTCGCCGAGCCGGAGAGCACCAGGTCGAGCTGGTCCCGGTGGGCGCACAGGGCGCGTACGGCGTTGGTGATCAGGTTCAGCGTGGTCTCGTGCCCCGCGACGATGGTCAGCATGAGTGTGCCGATCAGCTCCTGAGGGCTGAATCGGTCGCCGTCCTCCTCACGGGCCGCGATCATCGCGCTGGTGAGGTCGTTCCCCGGATCGGCGGCTTTCGCGGCTACGACCGCACTCAGGGTCTCCGCCGTCTCCCGGTTGGCCGCCATCACCTCGGCCGGGCCGATGTCCGTGGCTACGAGCTGGTTGGAGAGGTGGTGGAGCCGGTCGTGGTGGGCCTCGTCCACGCCCAGCAGTTCGCAGATGACGCCCATGGGCAGCGGCAGCGCGAAGTGGGCACGCAGATCGGCCGCCCCGTCCTCGGCGGCGGCCTCCTCCAGGCCGTCGAGCAGACGGGCCGTCAGCTCCGCCACGTAAGGGCGCAGTTCCTCGACCCGGCGGGCCGTGAACGCCTTGCCCATCAGCGACCGCAGCCGCCGGTGGTCGTCGCCGTCCGCGGTCGTCATCCCCTGCACCGTGGCGAAGGTCTTCAGCGGCCAGCCGTCGGCTATCTCCCCGGCCTGGAGCGCCGCGAAGTGCCGTGCGTTCTTGGCGACATCGGGGTGCGCCAGGAATTCCTTCAGCACGTCGTGGCCCAGCACCGCCATCCCGCGTACCTCGCCGGGAAGGACCACCGGGGCGACCGCCCCTTGCGCCAGCAGCCGTGCGTTGGGTGCGTGCGGGCAACCCCCGGCCGGGTCGAGCCGGTACGGACGGTCGGCCCCGGGGTTGACCGGTGACGTGTTCAACGCAGCTCCAGGTCTTCGGAGGGGAGGGGACGGCCTGAGATGCGGCCGTGCGCGGGGGCCGAGGGAGTCAACGGCTGCCTCGTAGGCGTATGTCCTGCGTCCAGGCGTGGGAACGGCCGGTAGCGGTCGTCTTGCACGCGGTGGCGTAACAGCGCCAGAACCAGTTGCCGTTCCTCCGGCGCCGGATCTCGATCTCCGTGCCCCCGCACCGGCCGCACTTCGGTGGGCGGGAGAAGGTTTTCGCGTGTTCGTGTGCGAGCAGCTTGCGGGCGAAGTGCGCGCCGCGCATCGTGACCATCACCTCCCTTGTCCAGCTCTGGGACAGGGCGTTGAGACTGCCGAGAAGCACGGTCGACTCGTCGAAGACCGCGATCTTCTGGTGCATGACGTTCATCGGGACCACCGTGTGGGCCACGGCGCGGAGATCGGCGATCAGAGCCTGGTTCGCGGGCTTGTGCTGCAAGTGGTCGGTGTCGTCGCGGATGAAGACCGTGATCCGTACGCCTCGGCCGGACGCGGCCGCGAGGGCGGGCAGCAGGGAACGGAGGCGCCTGGCGACCCACGGTGCCCACAGCCACAGGGAGTGCTGTGCGCGGTTGATCTCCTCTGCGAAGGTGTCGTAGAACGTCGTCTCGTCATGGACGTCGGTCACCTCCACATGCCGGCCCAGGACCTCCGCCAGGGCCGTGCCGAACGTGCCGCGGGGGACCGGAGCCGTCGGCGGGGCGACGAGGTGGTTGGCCTTCAGGACCCGGACGCCGGGGCAGCCGATCAGCGCGGCGAGCCGGGCCAGGGCCGTTCCGGGCTTGGCGTTCCTGACGCGGGCGCCGCCGGCGACGACGTAAAGCCGGGTCTTCGTCCTGGTCACCGCCACGTTGAACAGGCGGAGGCCGTTGCGGTGCCAGGCGTCGGCCCCGGGCTGCCGGTGAGCGAGGGCCATCCACAGTTCACGGCTGTCGCCGCTGCCCTCCACCGTGTCGAAGACGACGACGTCGAACTCCCGGCCCTGGAACCGGTGGGCCGTGCCGACCTCCGCGAGCGGGCGCCCCGCGTCCTCCACGTCGCGCAGTGCCTCCAGAGTGGCCTCGGCCTGGACGCCGTACGGTGTGACGATGCCGGCGTCCTCGCCCTGCTCGCGGTGGAGCTCCACCAGAGCCCGGGCGATGAGCGACCCGGCGGGCCACCAGCCTTTGCGGCTCCCGGTCGGGTGGGCGCGCGCCAGCTCGTCCAGGCCGTCGGTGTCGATGAGGACGATCTCGGGGTCGTTGTCCGGCCGCTGCCGCCGCACCTGGGGGCCGCCCGAGAGGACACCGCCGTACGCGAGGTCGTTGGCCAGGCGCATGACGGCGGGGCCGAACCGGTGCTGCTCGGTGAGCGTGACGCACGACGGGTGCGCCTCGGCGTCCGCCGGTTCATGGATGCCGCAGTGCTGGAAGACGTCCGGCTGCAGCCACCGCTTGATGTCCGGGCGGTCGTTGTTGCCGAGGGCCGGCGGGATCACCGGTCCGAGCTGCATGAAGTCCCCGAGCAGAACGGCCGCCCGGTCCGCCTTGCCGGTGGCGAGCAGGACTTCGGGAAGGGTCGCGGCACCCGCCTCGTCCACGAGCACCACGTCGTACGGCCCCTCCAGGACCGTCCGGTTGGTGCGGAACCGGGCCAGGGTCGTGGCGACCAGCCTGGCCGACTTGATGATCTCGCCCTGGGCGTTGCGGGCGAGCCGGTCGTACTCCTCCTGCGCCAGCTTGTACCGCTTCTCCAGCTCCGGACGCCGGGTGAGGCCGGCGGTCGCCTCGGGACGCAGCCGTTCGGCCCGGTCGTGGAGGGCCGGCCAGCCCCGCGCGGCGGCCTCCTCGGCCAGGGCGTGGGCCTTCCGGGCGCGGGCCGCGGTCTCGGAGGCCCGGACGGCATCCTTCTCAAGGGCGCGTGCCTGCCGCTCCGCCTCCTCGGTCTCGGCCAGGAGCGACGCCGCGTCGGCGTCGATGCGGGCGATCTGCCCCCGGGTGAGCGGGATTGTTCCGGTCGTCGCTTCCATCCGGGCGTTGAGCCGGGCGATGTGGGCGGCGGCGGTGGCGCGGGCCTCCTCCGCTGCCGTGCGGGCTTCGGAGGCCGCCTGCCGGGCGTCCGCCAGCCGGTCCTGAAGGTCCATGATCGTGTCACGGTGCTTCCACCTGCCGACGATGCCCTGGCCCGCGAGATCCTTCAGGCGCAGCTCCAGGGCGCGGCGGCGGTCGTCGGCCAGCAGGGCGTCGGTCTCCTTGTTCTGCGCGGCCTCGCGTACCCGGTCGATCTCCTCGGCGAGACCGTCGGCTTCGCGCCAGCGGGCCTTCGCCGCTTCGGCGGCCTTACGGCGTGCTCGGGCCGTCCCGACGGCGTCGGCGAGACGTTCCAGGCGTTGGGCCGCCCCGACGAGCCGCTCCTCCGCCGCCGTCGCCCGGGCCCGCGTGGCGGCCACGTCCTGCCCGGGCGTCCGCACGAACTTCAGCGCCGCGAAGTACGCCGGGGCGTCGAATCCTTCGAGGCTGCTTTCCAGCGCCGCCAGTTGCCGGGCCCGCTCGCCGATGCCGGCGAGTGCCGTCTCCAGCTCCGTGCGCCGCTCCGCTGCCTCGGCCAGCCGGGCCCTGACCATGAGGGGCAGGGAGACCGAGGGGTCGTCGGCCACCTCGCGCAGGTGCGGCGGCCCCACCCGGACGATGTCACCGGACCGGTGGCGCTTCTCGCGTACGACGCCCAGCAGGGCGTTGTCCACGGCGATGTTCGTCGCCGACACCAGCAGCACGCGCCGGCCCTGGGCGATCAGGTCGCCGATGGCCCGTTTGAGCACGGTGGTCTTTCCGGTGCCGGGTGGCCCCCACACCAGGTGTACGCCCTCGCCGAGGCAGGCCCGGTAGGCGTCCGCCTGGGCGGGATGGAAGCCCGGCGGCGCGACGGCGTGGGCCGAGGAGCCGCCGATCGTCGCGGTAGCCAGGGCAGTGGCGAGGGGATGCTCGCCCAGCCCCGTGATGCCGTCGCGCAGGGCCTCGATCAGGAAGGTGGGGGGCTGCTTGAGCATCCAGAGATGAGGGTCGGTGACCTCGGCGAACTCCGGAACCCGCAGGGTGAGCAGGGAACCGTTCTGGACGGCTTCGGAGGCGGCGAAGCCCTTGGTCTCGATGCCGTCGTCGTCCGGTCCGGCCAGCCTCAGGGCGTCCAGCTGGTCCGGTCCGATGTCGGAGCCGCGCAGGTCGACCACGTAACAGCCCGGTTCACCGGTCCGGGCCGCCCGGCCCACGAGCTGCCAGCGCGGCTGCCTGCCCGCGCCCCCCTCGACGGCGATCCACTCGCCGAGCGCCGAGGCGATCTCCTCGCGCCATCCCATCCGTCGCCCCCCGATGAGCCCCGCCCGGTTGCCTCCCGGTTGCTCCGCCGCACCCTACCCACCTGGTGGTTGTCACATACAGTGAATGGGCATGACTGGCGGATTCCGGGGGGTCGTCCGGGCGCCCAGCCCTCATCGGCCGGTTCGGTACCGCCTTGCCGCAGCCGATGTCCTGGGCGGGGCGGGGGCGGGGGCGTCGAGGAGGTCCGGCACGCGGGGTCCCCTCGCGTGCTGTCGGCGGTAGCGGCACCCGCGTGGCAGATACCCGCGCGGTATCTCTCCGTGTGGCGATGACACTCCGGCTCCCGGACGAGTTCGACGCGAAGCTCATCGAGCGTGCCCGCCGGGAGGGACGCAGCAAGCAGGAGCTGGCGATCGAGGCCATTCGCGAGGGCCAGGAAGGGCCGAGCTCAAGGTCGGGGACGTCCTGGCCGAGCTCCTGGTCAGCGACGCGGAGATCCTGGACTACCTGATGCGACCCAGATGCGTGACGTCCGGATCGACGAGATCCTGACCAACGCCCGCGCTGTCAACGGTACGGAGCACTGCGTGCGCGACATGGGACTCCTCGTGTCAGCGATCGAACGGTCCCGGACGCATGTGTTCGGGGCCGAGCCGTATCCCACGCTGTACGAGAAGGCGGCGGCGCTGCTGCATTCCTTCGCCCGGAACCATGCGCTGACCGACGGCAACAAGCGCACCGCCTGGCTGGCCATGCGTGTGTTCCTGCGGTTCAACGGCCTTGGTGCCGCTGCGGTCCCGCCGGCCGGTCGCCGTCGCCGGTCCGTTCGTCGAGGACGTCGCGCAGGACCATCTCGACGTGCCGGTGATCGCCAAGCGCCTGGCGAAGTGGTTTCCCGTGTCCTGACCTGCGACGGTCAGCGCCGCAACGCCTCCGCGATGATCTGCGCCAGATGCCGGCTCTCCAGGCCCGCCAGGTCCCGGACCTGGGTGCGGCAGGAGTAGCCGTCCGCGAGGATACGGCGGTCCGGGTGGGCGGCCGCCCTGGTGAGGATGCCGTCCTGGGCGATCTTCGCGGAGACCTCGTAGTGGCCCCTCTCCATGCCGAAGTTTCCGGCCAGGCCGCAGCATCCGGCCGAGACCTCGACGTCGCAGCCCATCGACCGCAGCAGCGAGCGGTCCGCTTCGTAGCCCATCACCGCGTAGTGGTGGCAGTGGGGCTGGACCAGGAGGCGTTCCGCCGCCTGCGGGGGCGTCCAGTCGATCGAGGTGAGGAACTCGGCGACCGTCCTGACCGCGCCCGCGAGTTCCGCCGCCCGGGGGTCGTCCGGCAGGAGCTCCACCAGGTCGGAGCGGAGCGTCGCCGTGCAGCTCGGCTCGATGCCGATCACCGTCCGGCCGGCCCGGACGTGGGGGAGCAGCAGGTCCACCGTGGTGCGGAGCTTCGCCCTGGCGGCGGTCAGCTGGCCCGTGGAGATCAGGGTCAGGCCGCAGCAGGCGCCCGGGGCGGCGATCTCCACGTCGCAGCCGGCCGCGGTCAGGACCTCCAGGGCGTCCCGGGGGATGTCCGGTGCGAGGGCGTCCGAGAAGGAGTCGACCCAGAGCAGCACCTCGGGGCCGTCGGACCTCGAAGCGGTCTTTCCCGCCCCGCTCCACCGGAACGGCCTCGCCGGCAACGGCGGCAGTGAGCGGCGGGGGTCCGCGCCCATCAGGGCCATCATCGTCCGCCGGAGCACCGGCACCCGGCCGGCCAGGTTGACCACGGGGGCCAGGGGCGCGAGCAGGCGCAGCCACTGCGGGAGCCTCCCCAGGGTGTAGTGGCTCAGTGGGCGGCGGCGGCCCTTGTACGTCTGGTGCAGGGCCTCCGACTTGAACGTGGCCATGTCGATCCCGGTGGGGCAGTCGTTGGCGCACGCCTTGCAGCTCAGGCAGAGGTCCAGGGCCTCGTGGACCTCCGGGGAGCTCCAGCCCTCCGTGACGAGGCCGCCGTTCAGCATCTCCTGGAGCGCCCTCGCCCGGCCCCGCGTGGAGTCCTTCTCGTCGCGGGTGGCCGTGTACGAGGGGCACATGAAGCCGCCCCGGCCGCGCAGGTCCGCCCGGCACGTGCCCACCCCGACGCACCGGTGCACGGCATCCGTGACGTCCCCGCCGTCGTGCGCGAAGGCGAAACCGTCGGTCGCCCGCAGCCGCCGCGCCCCCGGCCGCCGGAGGTCCGCGTCGAGCGGCGCCGGGCGGACGACGACACCGGGGTTCATGACGTCCTCCGGGTCCAGGAGCGCCTTGAACGCCTCCATCGCGCGCAGCGCCTCGGGGCCGTACATGGCCGGCAGCAGCTCGGAGCGGGCGCGGCCGTCTCCGTGCTCGCCCGAGAGCGATCCGCCGTGCTCGGCGGCCAGGGCGGCGGCGCGTGCGAGGAAGTCGCGCATGGGCGCGCCCCCGGCGTCGAGCGGGAAGTCGATACGGGCATGGACGCACCCGTCGCCGAAGTGGCCGTAGGCCAGGCCGGAGAGCCCCTGCTCGGCCAGCAGTGCCCGGAGCCCGCGCAGATAGTCCCCGAGCCGTTCCGGCGGCACGGCGGAGTCCTCCCAGCCGGGCCACGCCTGCTTGCCGTCGGCGGTGCGTCCGGCCAGGCCGGCCCCGTCGGCGCGGATCTGCCAGAGCCGGGTCGCCTCGGGGCCGGCGGGCAGGACGACGCTGTCGGCGGCGTGCGAGGCCGCGACGAGCGCCCGCGCCGCCTCGACCGCCTCCGCCGAGGTCGCTCCGCCGACCTCGGCGATCAGCCAGCCGCCGCCCCCGGGCAGCGTGGGGACGGCGCCGTCGCCGTGCGCCCGGCGGACCACGTCCACGAGCTGCGCGTCCAGGCCCTCCAGCGCGAGCGGGCGGAGCGGCAGCAGGTGCGGCACGTCGTCCGCGGCCGTCGCCATGTCCGCGTAACCGAGGACGGCGAGCGCCGGAGCGGGTGCCTGCGGGACCAGCCCGACCGTGGCTTCGAGGAGCATGCCGCAGCTGCCCTCCGTGCCGGTCAGCGCGGCAGCGAGGTTGCGCCCGTTCTCCGGCAGCAGGTGCTCCAGCGAGTAACCGGAGATCTGCCGTCCGAAGCGTCCGAACTCGGTGCGCAGCACCGCCAGGTTCTCCGCGACGAACGCGTCCAGCCCCGGCACCGCCGCGAGCGCCTCCGGCCCCGAGCCGGCCGTGATCACCTCGCCGCTGCCCGTCAGCCAGGTCATCGACACCACGTTGTCGGCCGTACGCCCGTACGAGAGGCCGTGCGGCCCGCACGCGTTGTTGCCGATCATCCCGCCGATCGTGCAGCGCGTGGCCGTCGAGGGATCGGGACCGAACCGCAGCCCGTGCGGCAGGGCCTCCCTCTGCAGCGTGCTCAGGACCGCGCCCGGCTCGACCACGGCCGTCGCGGAGACCGGATCGACGGACAGCACGCGGTTCATCGCGCGCGAGAAATCGATCACCAGCCCCGGCCCCACCGCGTTCCCGGCGCACGAGGTCCCGCCGCCCCTGACGGTGACCGGAACCCGGTGTTCCCGCGCGATCCCGACCGCGGTGATCACGTCGTCCTTCGTCCGCGGCATGAGCACGGCCCCCGGGACGATCCGGTAGTTCGACGCGTCGGTCGAGTAGACCGCCCGGGTCGTGGCCGAAGCGTCGACGAGATCGCCCAGCTTCCCGCGCAGGACGTCGAGAAACGCCTCGGTGAGGGGGATCGGGGCGTCTGCCGTGGTCGGGTCCATCGGGGCTGCTCCTGGGGGGCGTCGATCAGGGGGTCCGGTACGACTTTCGTACGCCCGGCGGGGCGTACCCCCGCGCGCTGTTCCCGTGTGGGAGCACCGCCCGGGCGAGCCCTAAGCGGCCTTCGGCGACCACACGACCCGGAAGCCGATGTTGCCCGCCGAACTGTCCACCGTGTTCGAGGTGCGGGCCGCGACGCGGTAGCGGTTGCAGTACGAGTCGTGGCAGAGGTACGAGCCGCCGCGCATGGTGCGGCGGTCCGGGGTGCCGGGCTGCCAGGGGTCGGCGGACCATTCCCAGACGTTGCCGGCCGTGTTGTGGAGCCCGAATCCGTTGGGCGCGTAGGCGTGGACGGGGGCCGTACCGGCGTACCCGTCCTCCTCGGTGTTGCGGGTGGGGAACGAGCCCTGCCAGATGTTGCAGCGGTGTGCGCCGTCCGGGGTGAGCTCGTCGCCCCACGGGTAACGGGCCTGGTCGAGGCCGCCCCGGGCGGCGTACTCCCACTCGGCCTCGGTCGGGAGCCGGGCGCCGGCCCACTGGCAGTAGGCGAGCGCGTCGCGCCAGGTGACGTGGACGACGGGATGGTCGCCCCGGTCGCGTATGTGACTGCCCGGCCCCTCGGGGACGTCCCAGCGGGCACCGTTCACCCCGCACCACCAGGGGGTCTGCTGCGGGCGGGGCGAGACCTTGCGGAGGTGGCCGGGAAGGAACTTCGCGAAGACGTAGCTCCAGCCGAACTCCTCCGCCTCGGTGCGGTAGCCGGTGGCCTCCACGAACGCGGCGAACCGGTCGTTGGTGACGGTGTACGCGTCGATCGCGAACGCGCCGACGCTCACCTCGCGCACCGGACCCTCCGCGTCGCCCGCGTTGACGTCGGGGTCCTCGCTGCCCATGCGGAACGTGCCGCCGGGCAGCTCGACGCGGTCCGCGTACGCCGCCTCCGGGGCACGGCGGGCCACCGGGCCGACGCTCAGGACCGGCTCGGCGCCGGCGGACTCTCCCCGGGACGGGGTGCAGCAGCTCTTGGGGGCCTCGGGGCGGTTGCTCATCGTTGCCTTCTTCGTCGGGGAGCGGCGACGAGGGACGGCCCGGGCGGCCGGTGCGCCCCTCGTCAGATCGTAATCACGACGATGAACGGCAGGGGGTCGCCCCCGGTCGCGGCGGAGGTGGCCTTCGGCGGGCAGCGCACCGGGCCTCCGCCGGTTCGTCCCCCCGGCGGGGCCCAGGCCGTCAGGCAAGCCCGTCCAGGAACGCCGAGAGAGCCCCGTACAGCGCGTCCGGCCGCTCCAGATGCAGGTCGTGGCCCGTGCCGGGGACGCTCACCGCGTGGGTTTCGGGGCGTCGGCGCAGCATCTCGTCCACCTCGTCGGCCGGGACGAAGCTCTTCCGGCCGAGGACGAGCAGGGCGGGACAGGCGACTCGCTCCCACTCCTCGTGGAAGGAGCGCCGGGCGTTCTCCGCGAGCGAACCGGTCATGACGTCCCGGTCGAACCGCGGCCACCAGCCGTCTTCGCGCTCATCGAGTCCCGCCGCCCACCCCGCACCGCCCGGCCCCCCGCCGAAGAACGCGGCCGCCGCCTCACGGGAGGCGAACGGCACCGGCCACGAGCCGAGCCAGCCGCCGATCTCCTCGGCGACGCCCGGGTTCGGGCCGCCGGACCCCGCCTCCGCCAGCACGAGCGCGCCCGGCAGGTCCGGGTGGGCGGCGGCCGTCAGCATCGCCGTGTGGCCGCCCAGCGACTGCCCCACCAGGACGGGCCGCTCAAGCCCCAGACGTCGTACGACGGCGACGACATCCTCCACGTACGCGGCACGGGAGACGTCGTCCGGCCGGCGCTCGCTCGCGCCGTGCCCGCGCTGGTCCACCGCGACGACCCGGTGCCGGGGCGCCAGCCGGTCCGCGAGCGCGTCCCACTCGCCCGCGTGGCCGGCGAGGCCGTGCAGCAGGACGACGGGCCGGCCGGGCCCGCCCCGGTCCCGGCAGACGAGCCGGACCCCTTCGCGTACGACGGTGTGCTCGGTCCATGACATGGTGCCCCCAGGCGTTCGGCTGCTTCCGGTGGTCGTGCGCAAAGCGGCGCTTTCAGAGCCGGCGGAGGAGCGCGTCCAGGGTTTCCGTCTCCTGCGCCGTCAGCTTGCCGGTGAAGTGGCGTCGTACGGCGGCCTCCAGGCCGGGGTGTACGGCGGCGACGGTCCGGTGCCCCGTTTCGGTGAGCGTGACGGTGACGCCGCCGGACCGTTCGCGGGCGATGAGGTCGCGCTTGCTCATGCGGGTGAGCTGGTGCGAGACGCGCGTACGGTCCCAGCCGAGCGACGCGGCCAGCTCGCTCTGGCGCAGCGAACCGCCCGCCTTGCTCAGGCTGACCAGGATCGTCAGGTCCGGCTCGGACAGGCCCGCCGCGTCGGCGGTGTCGGCGATCACGCGCGCCCTGACCGCCTCGTGGGCCCGCTTGAAGGCGGACCAGAGGTCCACGGGGCCGGGAGTCGCGCCGCCCGATGTTGACATATCAACGCATCCGTTCCTAGTGTTGAGATGTCAACGCTAGCAGCGGTGGTACGCGGCCCGCACGCGGCCGCCCCTCCTCCCGGGCAAGGATCTCCATGCGCACTCGCACCCTCGGAAACGGCGGCCCGCACGTCGCCCCGGTCGCCCTGGGCTGTGCCGGCATGTCCGACCACACCGGAGCCGCCGACGAGGCCGGCTCCGTCGCCACGATCCACGCGGCGCTCGACGCCGGGGTCACGCTCATGGACACCGCCGACTTCTACGGCATGGGCCACAACGAGGACCTCATCGGCCGGGCGCTGCGCGGCGGCAGGCGCGACGAGGCGGTGCTCAGCGTCAAGTTCGGCGGGCTGCGCGACCCGGACGGGGCCTTCGTCGGCATCGAGGGCCGGCCCGCCCATGTGAAGAACGCCCTCGCCTACTCACTGCGCCGCCTCGGCACCGACCACATCGACATCTACCGCCCCTCCCGCCTCGACCCCGACACCCGGGTCGAGGAGACCGTCGGCGCCGTCGCGGAGATGATCGAGGCCGGCCACGTACGCCACGTCGGGCTCTCCGAGGTGGGGGCGGAGACCATCCGCCGCGCCCACGCCGTGCACCCGGTCCACGACGTGCAGATCGAGTACTCGCTCTTCAGCCGGGGCCCCGAGACCAACGGCATCCTGGACACCTGCCGCGAGCTGGGGATCGGCGTCACCGCCTACGGCGTCCTCGCCCACGGCCTGCTCACCGGCGCCTACCGGCAGCCCGCCGGTGGCGACCACCGCGCCGGGTGGCTGCCCCGCCTCCATCCCGGCAACCTCGCCACGAACCTCGCCCTGGTCGACCGGCTGCGCCCGCTCGCCGACGCGCACGGCATCACGGTCGCGCAGCTCGCCACCGCATGGGTCATCGCCCGCGGCGGCGGCACCGGCGACGTCGTCGCCGTCCTGGGCGCCCGCCGGCCGCACCGCATCACGGAGGCACTGAAGGCGGCCGAGGTGACCCTGACCGCATCCGACCTGGCCGCGATCGACGCGGCCGTCCCACCCGGCGCGGTGGCCGGCACGCGGTACGCGGCGCCCCTGATGGCGCTGCTGGACAGCGAGTCCTGAACCCGGGAGGGCGGGCCCACGGTCCGCCGGGGCCCCGCAGCGAGGCGTACTTCGGGGTGCGTACGGCAGCGGCCCGCGATCTTCCGTACGCGGTCACCCGCCTCGTGGACGGTGATGCCGCCCGGGTGCGGCGGAGCGTGGGTCCGCAGGGTGCGGGCGGCACGACCGAAGAGTGCCTTGAGCCGTACGCGTAACGAGGGCGCGGCCCGTTCTCGCCCGGGTCCCCGGCGGCTGCCCGGATAATCCGCGGGATGAGCGACCGCATACGACTGCCGGGCGGGCTGAGCCTGCGCCCCTGGGAGATGTCCGACGCCCCCGCCGTACGGGAGGCGTTCGCCGAGCCGGGGATGGAGCGGCAGGCCGACACGCCCCTCGCCACGGTGTCCGACGCCGAGCAGTGGGTGCGGCGGCGGCAGGGCCAGCGGGGCCGGAGGGCCGCCTTCGCCTTCGCCGTCGCGGACCCGTCCGGCACCGCGCTCGGCGGTGTGGCCGTGAGCGGCCTGGACGCCCGGCACGCCGCCGGGTGGGTCTCCTACTGGACCGGCTCCACGGCCCGCGGCAGGGGAGTGGCGACCCTCGGCTGCCGCGCCCTCGCCGACCGGTGCTTCACCGAACTGGATCTCTTCCGGCTGGAGTTGGGACACCGTACCAACAACCCCGCCTCCTGCCGGGTGGCACTGGCCGCCGGATTCGCCGCCGAGGGGCTGCAGCGGCGGAAGCTGGAGTACGACGGTGTCCGCTACGACGTCGAGACGCACGCCAGGCTCGTGACGGACCCTGCTCCGTAACGGGTCCGCGGCCCGGGCACTACTCTCGCCGCCATGGTCGAACACGAAGCCCTCTCCGTCACCCGTGCCGCCTACGACGACGCCGCGGAGCTGTACGCGCGGCTCTTCAGCGACTCGTTGCGCGACAGCCCGCTGGACCGCGCGATGCTGGACGTCTTCGCCGAGGCCGTCGGTGCGGGCGGACGGGTGGCGGACCTGGGCTGCGGGCCCGGGCATGTCACCGCCCACCTCGCCGGGCTGGGGCTCGACGCATTCGGCGTCGACGCCTCGCCCGCCATGATCGAGCTGGCCCGGGCGGCCTGCCCGGGGCTGCGGTTCGACGTCGGGTCGATGGCCGCGCTCGACATCGCCGACGGTGCCCTGCGCGGCGTCCTCTCGCGGTGGTCCGTCATCCACACCCCGCCGGCGGAACTCCCGCCCGTACTCGCCGAGTTCGGCCGGGTGCTCGCGCCCGGCGGCCACCTCCTCATCGGCTTCTCCGCCACCGACGGGCCCGACCGCCCCACGCAGTCCTTCGACCACGCCGTCGCTACGGCCTACCGGTGGTCGCCCGACCATCTCGCCGGCCTGCTGCGCGCCCACGGGCTGACCGAGACGGCCCGGATGGTCCGCGAGCCCCGGCCGGACGACCGGCGCCAGTTCCAGGAAGTGCACCTGCTCGCCCGCAAGGCGTAACGCTGGGGCGGTTGCCGCACCAGGGATGCCGGTCATGGCCGCTGCGGCGCGCCCCCTAGTTGACTGACTGGCCACTCTCCTACATGCTGTACTCATGCCCAGGCCGAGGAGCTACGACAAACGCGCGGCCATCATCGCGGCCGCCACGCGGATCATCGCTGCTCAGGGGCTGGGCGCGACGACGGCGGCGATCGCGAAGGAGGCCGGCGTCTCCAACGGGTCGCTGTTCACCTACTTCGACACCAAAGCGGATCTGCTCAACCAGCTCTACCTGGAGCTGAAGGGGGAGATGGGGGCGGCCGCTCTCGGCGGCCTGCCCGCGGCCGACGCGCGCGCCCAGATGCTGCACATGTGGTCGCGATGGATGGACTGGGCGACAGCCAACCCTCAGAAGCGCCGCACACTGGCGCAGCTCCAGGTCTCCGACGAGATCACGGCGTCCACCCACGAGTCCGCGAGCCGGACCGTGTCGGGCATGGGAGAGGTCATGGAGCGCAGCCGGGCGAACGGCCCCATGCGCGACGCCCCGGCGGCTCTGGTCTTCATGCTGTGCAATGCCCTGGCCGAGGCCACGATCGACTACATCATCGGTGACCCGGATCGCGCCGACGAGCACAAGCGGTCCGGCTTCGACGCGCTCTGGCGCATGATCGGCTGACTGCCCCGCCCCTGATCCACCCCCTCGTTTTACGCATACCCATGAATGACTGACTAGTCAGATGGCTAAGGAGCGTCATGCCCGACAAGGACAAGGCTTACGTCATCACCGGCCCGACCTCCGGCTTCGGCCGCCGCACCGCCCTCGAACTGGCCCGGCACGGCACCGTCGTGCTGGTCGGGCGCGACGCCGCCAAGCTCGACGACGTACGCGCACGCATTGAAGGCAGGGGTGGAGAAGCCCTTGCCGTCGTCTGCGACCTCTCGGACCTGAGGAGTGTGCGACGCGCCGCCGCCCGGATCATCGAGCTCGGCCTCCCGATCACCGGCGTGCTCAACAACGCCGGCATCTTCCCCCGCCGGCCCGGTACGAACGGCCTGGGCTGGGACACCGCCTACGCGACCAACCACATCGGGCCCTTCGTGTTCACGGAGACGCTCATGCCCCACCTCGAAGACGGCACGCAGGTGGTGTTCATCGTCTCCGCTGTGGAGGATCCGGAGCGCAAGCCCGCCACGATGTCCGGTTTTCGCGGCGCCCGGTACGTCTCCGCCGAAGCGAGCGCCCGAGGCGAGTGGAGGCCCGGTGGCTCGAAACTGCCCGGCGGAGACGCCTACGCCACATCCAAGCAGTGCAACCTGGCGACGGTGCTCGCCTTCGCCCGCGAAACACCCCGACTGCGGTTCAACGCCATCGAACCCGGCTTCGCCCCCGGCACGAATCTCGGCCGCGACGCCGGCCTGTTCCTGCGTCTGCTGTCGAAGTACGTGCTCTCGCCTCCGGCCCCGCTCATCAAGTACTGGACCAACCCCGGCGCCGCCGCTCGTGTGATCACCCGGGTCCTCACCGACGAGTCGGACGCCACCGGCGTCTACTACGACGAGAAGGGGCGTCCGATGCGGGGTTCCACACAGGTGCACGACCCCGAGTTCAGCGCGCGGGTGGTCGCCGAGACCCGGGCACTCCTGGGGACGGCCCCCGCCTGAGGAAACGTCCTCACGCCAGGGAGAGAAACAGCTTCTCCAAGCGGGCCCGCATCCGGTCCCGGTCCACGGCGGGCTGGTCGCCGTCGGTCATGCACTGCTGGAGGCCCGTCGCGATGATGGCGAAACCGGCCCGGTCCAGGGCGCGGGAGACGGCGGCCAGCTGCGTGATCACGTCCTCGCAGTCCCGGCCCTCCTCGATCATCCTGACGATCCCGGCGATCTGGCCCTGGGCCCGCTTCAGCCGGTTGAGCACCGACTTCAGCTCGTCGGCCGCCATGTCCAGCTCCACGGTTCCTCCCAGTGCACGGGCCTACCCCCACGGGTCTCATACCCCTAGGGGTATATCCTACCCCGTTCGGTGCCCCGTACGGCGTACACCCGCTTGTGGGGCCCCGTACGCCGGGTGAGGGTGGCGATGCCCGCACCGAGCGGAGCCGGGCCGTCGCCGTGAGGGAGGCCGACATGCCGCAGGACACCGACGCCAGGCCCGCCGAGCCCACGGTGGCCCAGGCGAACCGAGCGGTAGGGCGCGACTACCCCTTCGGCGACACCCAGGACCTGGAGGACGCCCGGCGCGGGTTCATGGGCACCGCGCAGGACCCCGTGATCCGGGACGCCACGGGCAGCGCCGTCTGGGACCTGGAAGCTTACGGGTTCCTCGACCAGGAGTGCCCGGACACCGCCAACCCGAGCCTGTGGCGGCAGAGCCGGCTCTGCTCCGAGCACGGGCTCTTCGAGGTGACCGAGGGCATCTACCAGGTACGCGGCTTCGACCTGTCCAACATGACGGTCGTCGAGGGCGACCGGGGGGTCCTCGTCATCGACCCCCTGATCTGCGCCGCCACGGCGGCCGCCGGCCTCGCGCTGTACCGCGCCCACCGCGGTGAGCGGCCCGTGACCGGCGTGCTCTACACCCACAGCCACGTCGACCACTTCGGCGGCGTACGCGGCGTGCTGACCGACGAGGACGTCGCAGCCGGAGTCCCGGTCCTCGCCCCGCACGGCTTCCTGGAGCACGCCGTCAGCGAGAACGTCTACGCGGGTACGGCGATGAGCCGGCGCGCGGCGTACATGTACGGCGCCGCCCTCCCGAAGGGCCCCCGGGGCCAGATCGGCGCGGGCCTCGGGCAGAGCGTCTCGACGGGCGCGCCCGGGCTGATCCCGCCCACCCTCGACATCACCCGCACCGGCCAGACGGAGACCGTCGACGGCATCCGCATGGTCTTCCAGCTCACCCCGGGCACCGAGGCTCCGGCCGAGCTGAACATCCACTTCCCCGGCTTCTCCGCCCTGTGCATGGCGGAGAACGTCACCCACAACCTCCACAACCTGCTGACGCTGCGCGGCGCCGAGGTCCGCGACCCGCACGTCTGGTCCCGCTACCTCACCGAGTCGGTCAGCCTGTTCGGCGAGCTGTCCGACGTGGCCTTCGCCTCGCACCACTGGCCGGTCTGGGGCCGGGAGCGCGTGATCGCCTTCCTCCTGGAGCAGCGCGACCTGTACGCGTACCTCCACGACCAGGTGCTGCGCATGCTCAACCAGGGCCTCACGGCGCCGGAGATCGCCGAGGAGATCGTGATGCCGCCGGCCCTGGAGCGGGTCTGGCACACCCACGGCTACTACGGCTCCGTCAGCCACAACGCCAAGGCGGTCTACCAGCGCTACCTGGGCTGGTACGACGGCAACCCGGCGCACCTGTGGCAGCACCCCCCGGTCGTGGCTGCCCGCCGGTACGTCGAGTTCATGGGCGGCGCCGACGAGGTCCTGCGCAGGGCCCGGCGCTCCTTCGAGGACGGCGACTACCGCTGGGTGGCGGAGGTCGTCAACCACGTGGTGTTCGCGGACCCGGACCACGCGGGGGCACGCGCCCTCCAGGCCGACGCGCTGGAACAGCTCGGCTACGGCAGTGAGAACGGGACCTGGCGCAACGTCTACCTGATGGGCGCCCGGGAACTGCGCCACGGCAGCCTCGGCACCCCCACCGACACCGCCTCGTCGGACGTTCTGGCGGCCCTGACCCTGGACCAGTTGGTCGACGCGCTCGCGATCCGGGTCAACGGCCCCCGGGCCTGGGACGCGGACATCACCGTCCGCTGGGACATCGCCGGCGCCGAACCCCTCACGATGCGGCTGCGCAACGGCGTCCTCACCCACGTCGTGGGCACGGGACCTGCCGCGGGCGAGCCCGACGTCGCCTTCGCGCTGACGGAGGCGGACCTGCGGGACGTCCTCATGGGCGCGGTGCAGCCCGGCGACCTGGCGGCCCGCCCCGGCGTCGAGGTCACCGGGGACGCCGGCCGGCTGGCCGAACTCCTCGGCCACCTCGACGCATCGGATCCGGACTTCGCGATCGTCACACCCTGAACCTCGGCGCGACCCACGAGAACTTGGAGGACCGATGGCGGTACGGCATCGCTTGATCGAGGCCACGGTGGCGGACGTCTGGCGGGTCCTCGCGGACCCCTCGCTCTACAGCGACTGGGTGGTCGGGACCTCCGGCTCGCGCCCCCGCCGGGGCACCTGGCCGGAGGTCGGCGCCAGCCTCACGTACACCCTGGGCATCGGCCGCTGGTCCGTGCAGGGCCGGACGATCGTCCGGCGGTGCGAGGCCCCGCACATCCTGGAACTGGAGGCCGACAGCGGGCGGATCGGCACCGCCCGGATCGCCCTGGAGGTGCGGCAGTGGGGCGAGAACGCCCTGGTCACCCTGGACGAACACCCCCTGCGCGGACCGGCCGGAAAGCTCCATAACACCGTGATCGACGCCGTGATCCAGCTCCGTCACCGCAGTGTCCTCGCCCAGCTGGCGCAGACCGTCGAGGCGGCCCCGAAGGGCGCCCGCGAAGCGGTCTGACGCCTTTCCAGCGACCCCACTTGGAGGCATCGATGCCGGACGCCGTGGTCATCGGCGCGGGACCCAACGGTCTCGTCGCGGCGAACCTGCTCGCCGCCGCCGGGTGGAGCGTCGAGGTCCTGGAGGCGCAGCCCGAGCCCGGCGGGGCCGTGCGCAGCGACCGCCGGGTGCACCCCGATTACGTCACCGACCTGTTCAGCGCGTTCTACCCGCTGGCGGCGGCCTCTCCGGTCATCGGCGGGCTCGGCCTCCAGGAGGAGGGGCTGCGCTGGTCGCGTGCCCCCCGCGTCCTGGCGCACCCGCTGCCGGACGGCCGGTGCGCGGTGCTGGAGGACGACGCGCGGGACACGGCGGCGGGCCTCGACGCGTTCGCCGAGGGGGACGGGGCGGCGTGGCTGGAGCTGTGCGACACGTGGGACCGGGTGCGCCGCGATGTGCTGGGCGCCCTCTTCACCCCCTTTCCGCCGGTGCGCTCCGGCGTCCGTCTCGCCGCCCGGCTCCGGGCCGCCGGCGGCCTCCGCCTGGCGCGGACCCTGCTGCTACCGGTACGCCGCCTGGGGGAGGAGCGGTTCGGCGGCGAGGCGGCCAGGATCCTGCTGGCGGGCACCGCGCTCCACGCGGACCTGGGCCCCGAGGCGGCCGGGAGCGGCGGCTTCGGCTGGCTGATGTCCATGCTCGGGCAGACCTACGGCTTCCCGGTGCCGGTCGGCGGCGCGGGCGCGCTCACGGCGGCCCTGGTGCGGCGGCTCGAACGGCACGGTGGCGTGCTCCGCTGCGGTGAGCAGGTCACGGAGGTCGTCGTGCGCGGCGGACGCGCCGTCGGCGTACGCACCGCGAAGGGCGAGGCCGTTCCCGCGTCGCGCGCGGTGCTCGCCGACGTGTCCGCGCCCGCGCTCTACGGCGGACTGGTCGACGCACGCCACCTGCCCGGCCGGCTCCTGGACGACCTGCGCCGCTTCCAGTGGGACTTCGCGACGTTCAAGGTGGACTGGGCACTGAACGGCCCGGTGCCCTGGACCGCCCGCGCGGCCGCCACGGCGGGCACCGTGCACCTGGCGGACGGCGTCGACGGCCTCACCCGGTTCGCGGCGCAGATCGCCATGGGACAGGTGCCGGACCGCCCGTTCCTGCTCTTCGGCCAGATGAGCACCGCCGACGCCACCCGCTCACCGGCCGGCACCGAGGCCGCCTGGGCCTACACCCACGTCCCGCACCGCATCAAGGGTGACGCGGGCGAGGACGGGCTGACCGGACGGTGGGACCGGGGCGAGCAGGAAGCCATGGCCGACCGCATGGAGCACGAGGTGGAGCGCTGGGCCCCCGGCTTCCGCTCCCGCATCAGGGCCCGCCGCCTGCTGGCACCGCCGACCATCGAGTCCATGGACGCCAACCTCCCCGGGGGTGCGATCAACGGCGGTACGGCGTCGGCGCACCAGCAACTGGTGTTCCGCCCGACCCCGGGCACCGGCCGCCCCGAGACCCCGGTCAGGGGCCTCTACCTCGCCTCGGCCTCGGCGCACCCGGGCGGCGGCGTGCACGGCGCCCCGGGCGCGAACGCGGCGCGCGCGGCGCTGCGGAAGCGGCTGCGGCGCTGAGGCGCGGGTCAGTCCGGTCGCGCGGGGCCCGCCGACTCCGCCGCTCGGCCTCCCGCGCCGAGCAGGCCGGTGGGCGTGAACTCGGAGCGGTTCAGCTCCTTGCGGGTCGCGAGGGCCACCACCCCCGGCAGCCCGGCCCGCACGGCCTGGACGCCGCGCAGCCAACGGGGGACGTACACGGACGGCGACCGCCGCTCGATCGCGGCGACCACCCGCCGGGCCACGTAGGGGGCCGGGTAGGTCTTCCGGGCCGGCGGCGGCATATGGGCGCGCAGCTCACGCAGCACCGGGTACTGGTCGGCGTCGCGGATCATGTCGGTGTCGATCCAGTTCAGATACGCGATGCCCACGCCGACACCGCGCGGCGCCAGCTCCGCGCGCAGGGAGTGGCACAGGGCCTCCACGCCCGACTTGGAGGCGCAGTACGCGCTCATCATCGGCGCGGCCCCCATGGAGGCCAGCGAGGCGATCTGGAGGTAGTGCCCCCGGGTGTCCAGGAGCTGGGGCAGGAACGCCCGGGCGGTGACCGCGCTGCCGATCAGGTTGACCTCGATCACGCGCCGCCAGCTCGCCGGGTCGGAGTCCGCGAACGGCCCGCCCTCGGCCACGCCCGCGTTGGCGACGACCACCGATGCGGGGCCCAGCCGGCGGCGTACCTCATCGGCGGCGCGGACCATCGCCGCGTCGTCGGTGACGTCCACGTGCCAGTGCCCGGAGGGTGCGGGGAGCGTCCCGGCGACCCCGGCGAGCGCTTCCTCCTCCAGGCCGAGCAGGGCCACCCGGGCGCCACGGGCGGCCAGCTCCCGCGCCACGGCCTTGCCCAGGCCGCGCGCTCCGCCCGTCACCACGGCCGTACGGCCGCTCAGCAGGTGCTTCCGGTCAGTCACGGGACTCCTTCGCGGTGACATAGGGCCGGGGCGCCCTGTTCCGGCCATGGTCACCCGGGGGTGCCGGATGCGCGCGGCGGGAGCGGCCCGGCATGCGGTGACGGGGTCGGGGCAGGAGGCCGTAGACAGCCGCCCGGGTCGCGGCGGACGGCGGGCCCGGCCACGCTGGACTGGACGAGCCCGCGCCGGTGAGAACGAGAACCGCCTTCCCCCTCATGGAGGATTCGGATGACGACTGCCGCCGCTCCGCCCGTGGACCTGGGCAGGCTGTGGACCCTGCCCGGGGTGTACGCCCCGCAGGCCGACACCCACCTGCTGGCGCGGGCGCTCCAGGCCGAGGGCCCGACCGCGGACATGGACGTGCTCGACGTCTGCACGGGCAGCGGCGCGCTCGCCCTGCTGGCCGCCCGCAGCGGGGCCAGGGTCTCCGCGATCGACATCTCCCTGCGGGCCGTCCTGACCGCCCGCCTGAACGCTGCCCGCGCCGGCCACCGCGTCCGGGTGCTGCGCGGCGACCTCACCGGACCCGTCGCCGGCCGGCGCTTCCACCTGATCGTGAGCAACCCCCCGTACGTCCCCGCCCCCCACGTCCGCCGCGCCCGCGGCCACGGCCCCGAGGTCGCCTGGGACGCCGGGCTCTGCGGCCGGCAGGCCCTGGACCGCATCTGCGCCCACGCCCACGACGCCCTCCACCCGAACGGCGTGCTGCTCCTCGTTCACTCCGGGCTGTGCGGGGCGGAGGAGACCCTGGCCCGGCTGACCGCGAGCGGCCTGCGCGCCGCGGTGACGAGCCGGTCCTCCGTACCCTTCGGGCCGGTGATGACCGAGCGCCTGCCGTGGCTCCGGGCGCGGGGTCTGCTCGGCCCCCACGACAACACCGAGGAACTGGTGGTCATCCGTGCCGAACGCCCCTGAACCCCGTCGCCTCACCATCGAGCCGGGCGGCCCCGTGCTGATCGAGGGGCCGGTCGAGATCGTCCGGGAGGACGGCTCGACCGCCACCTCCGACCGCTTCGTCGTCGCCGTCTGCACCTGCCGCCGCAGCCGCGTGTACCCCTGGTGCGACACCAGCCACCGCCGTCACCGGCGGCCCGTCAGCCCGCCGTCGGGTGAAGGTGGACCGGAAGGGTCTGGTGACCGTTGCTGATCAGCGACGGCAGCGGGAGCAGGTCCTCGGCGGGGACCGCGAGGCTGATGCCGGGGAAGCGGTCGAAGAGCTGACGGAGGGCCGTGGCGATCTCCAGGCGGGCGAGCGGCGCACCGAGGCAGAAGTGGACACCGTGGCCGAAGGCCAGGTGCTCCTTGGCGGTGCGGGTCACGTCGAAGTCGTCGGCGGTCTCGCCGTGCCAGTCGGGGTGGCGGTTGGCGGGGGCGAAGGAGACCAGGATGGCCTCGCCCCGCGCGATCTTCTGCCCGTCGGGCAGGGGGATGTCCGCGAGGGCGTAGCGCATCGGGATGTGTTTGACCGCGGGCTCGTGGCGCAGGGTCTCCTCCACCACGTCGTTCCAGTCGGCGCGGCCCTCGCGGAGGTGGGCGAGCTGTTCCGGGTGGGTCAGCAGGGCGGTGATCGCCTGGTCGATCACGTTGACCGTGGTGTCGTAACCGGCCGAGATCATCAGGAGCAGCGTGTCGCGCAGTTCCTCGTCGCTGAGGCGGCCGCCGTCGCCCTCCTCGTCGCGGGTGGCGAGCAGGAGCGAGGTCATGTCGTCGCCCGGCTGCGCCCGCTTGGCGGCGATGAGCCGGCCGAGCGCCTCGTACAGGGCAGCCGTGTTGGCGGTGGCCTGCTCGACGGTGAGGGTGGTGTCGAAGACGCCGTCGACCTTGGAGCGGAAGCCGTCGAGCTGGTCCTCGGGGACGCCCATGAGCCGGCCGATCACCGCGATCGGGAGCGGGTAGGCGAGTTCGGTGCGGAGGTCGACCGGTTCGCCGACGGGCCGGGCTGCGAGGCCGTCGACGAGTTCGGAGACGACCTTCTCCACCGAGGCGCGCAGGTCCTGGATGCGGCGGGCACTGAACGCGGGGGCGATCATCCGGCGCAGCCGCCGGTGGTCGCCGCCGTACGCGGTGAACATGTTGTTCACCGCCACCCACAGGGCGAGCGGCCAGGTGGCCACCGTCTCGGCGAACGCCGGCCAGTGCGCGCGGGCGTCCTTCGAGACCTGGGAGCTGGTCAGCAGCTCCTTCAGCAGGACCGGGTCGCTGACGGACCAGGCGGTGACCCCGAGGACGTCGACGCGCGTGGCCGGGCCGCGCTCGCGCAGCGCCCGGTACTCCGCGTGGCGGTCGGTGCCGGCCGGATCGAGGACGATGATCGGCTGCTCGGACATGGGGGTCTCCTTCAGTGGGAGGCGTGGAAGACGATGGGGAGGGATTCCAGTGCGCGGTGGAACGGGCCCGGGCGCCAGCGCAGTTCGCCGGCCGGGACCGCGAGGTCCATCTCGGGCAGGGCGTCGAGCAGATAGGTGACCGCGGTCTCCGCGATCAGGTACGCGTGCGAGCGCGCCGGGCAGGTGTGCGGGCCGATGCTCCACGCCAGATGGGCCCGGTTGCCCGCGATGCCGCCGGCCGCCCGCGCGATCGCCGGGTCGTTGTTGCAGGCGGCCATCGAGATCAGGACCGGCTGGTGGGCGGGGAGCAGCACCCCGTCGACGTCCGCCGGGTAGGGCGGATAGGTGATGCAGTAGTTCGCCATCGGCGGGTCGGTGTAGAGGACGGTGTCGAGCGCGTCCCGCACGGTGGAGTGCCCGGCGTGCAGCCCGGCGGAGAACTCCTCGTCGGTGAGGATCTTCAGCTGGGTGTTGGCGATGAGATTGGTCAGCGGCTCGATGCCCGCCCCGTACAACGTGACCAGCTGGTGGCTCATCTCCTCGTCGGTCAGCTGCGCCGAGTGGGCGAGGAGCCGTGAGGTGATGTCGTCGGCGGGGTGGTGCCGGCGCAGCTCGACGAGGTCGGCGACCGCCTGGCCCAGGATCTCGTTGCCCCGCTGGGCGTCCGTGGCCTCGAAGATCCGGGACATCCCGTCCGCGATGCGCGCCCCGATCTCGTCCGGGCAGCCGAGCAGGGAGCTGAGGACGCGGAAGGCGATCGGCCACGCGTACTGGGTGAGCACATCGGCCCGGCCCGCCGCGATGAAGTCCGCGATCGCGGCCGCGGCCAGCTGTTCCACCCGGGCCCGCAGCTCGTGCTGGTCCACGGCGTCGATCGCGGTGGTGTTGGCGGACCGGTAGCGGGCGTGCGCGGTGCCGCCGCTGCGCAGGGCGTTGGGCCGCCACTCCATCATCGGCCGCACCGGGCAGGAGGCCGGCACCTGCTCCTGCCAGATCCGCGGGTCGTGCGGGAAGTACAGGGGGTCGTTGAGGATGCGCCGGGCCTGGAAGTAGCCGATCACCAGGGTGGCCGGGATGCCCGGGGACAGCTCGACGGGCACCAGCGGCCCGTACGCCGCCCGCATGCTCGCGTACGCGGCATGCGGGTCGGCGGCGTACGCCGGGTCGTAGAGCGCGACCCGGCCCGACGGGGCCGACGGCAGGGTGGTGCTGGGGGACGTCATGGCGTGGGCTCCAGGGAGAGGGCCGATCGTTGCGCGGCGAGGTATTCCGTGAGCGTGATCAGGGCGTACACGCAGGAGGTACGGTCCCGGGCGTCACAGGTGGTCAGGGGCGTCTCCGGGTCCAGCGCCAGGGCCTCGCGGATCTCGGCGAGGTCGTATCCGGGCGCGTCCGGGAACACGTTGATCGCGACCGCGTACGGAATTCCCTGGTCCTCCAGCAGCCCCAGCGCCTCGTGGCTCGCGTCCAGGTCGCGCGTGTCGGCCAGCACCAGGCAGCCGAGCGCGCCGTGGGCCAGGTCCTCCCACACCGGCTGGAACCGCACCTGGCCGGGCAGGCCGAACAGATAGAGGGCGAGGGCGCCGCCGGCCAGGTGGATGCGGCCGAAGTCCATGCCCACGGTCGTCGTGGTCTTGTCCGGCACCCCGCGCAGATCGTCCACGCCGACGCTGTCCTCCGTGATCGGCTCCTCCATCCGCAGCGGCCGGACCTCCGAGACGCTGCCGATGAAGGTGGTCTTGCCGACGCCGAAGCCACCGGCGATCACGATCTTGGCGGACTGGGTCACCGTGGCCGGTACGTACGAGACGCCGTTCGAGGCGTCAGACCAGTTCTCGGAGTCCATCGAGCACCTTCTGGAGGAGGTCGTTTCGGGGCTGGTCACCGGCGGCGGCGGCCGGGCTGGCCAGATGGCCGCTGTCCATCAGGGAGGACACGATGATCCGGACGGTGGAGGGCGGCAGCTGGAGCGCGGCGGCGATGTCGGCGACCGCCAGACCGCCCCGGCCCACCGCGAACAGGCTCATCACCCGCCGCGCGTCGGGTCCCAGCTCACCGGCCGGGCCCGGCGCGGCGACGACCACGCTCTCCAGGCGCACGTCCCGGTCCGGGCGGACCCGTCCGCCGGTACGGACGTAGGGCCTGACCATGTCCGGATCGTGCCGTGGGCCGCTCATGCGGCGGGGCCCCCGTCCGGCTGGAGCACCGGGGTGCGCTCCCTCGTGCCCAGCTGCTCGCCCAGGCGGACGACCAGCAGGGCCATGTGGTGGCTGATCAGGCCGACGTCGGCGTGCGGGCCCGTGGTGACGACGGACAGCATGGTGTGGTGCCCGGCCGCGGTCGTGAGCCCGATGGTCGACACGGACTCGATCAGCTGCTGGCGCACGCCCTGCCCGCCGGTGAACTCGTCCCAGGCCCGGCCCGACGCGCGAAGCGACGCGGTCAGGGCGGCCAGCTTCTCGCCGTCCTCCTGGCTGATGGTGCGCGTCCGCGCCTTCAGCAGTCCGTCGCCGCTCATCAGCACGGCGTACCGGACGCCCTCCACCGATCCGAGCTGCTCGTCCAGCAGCCAGCCCAGGGTGTTCGCGTGCGTGTCCGTCATGATCAACGTCCTTCGTCCGTACGGGGATTGCTCTGGTTGTCCCGGCTGCGGCGGCTGCCCGCCATCCACGCGGCGGCCACCGCGGGCCTGCCCGGCCCGACGTCCGGTTCGGGCCCCGGCCGCGCCCCGGTGGCGGGCCGCGGCCCACGCCGGCGGACGGTGAGCCCGCCGGCCGTGGTCGCCGGCGCCGGACCGGACGCGGGCTCATCGGCGGGCGGGTACACGGGGGCGGGCGCGGGCTCTACGGCTGCGGCGGGAGCGGGAGCGGGAGCGGGGGCGGCGGGCTCGGGTGCGGACCCGGTCATGTGCGGGGCCTCCGGGAGCGGGGCCGGCCGGTGGGCCGGGGGGACGGTGGCCTTGCGGGCCGTCGGCAGCGACTGCGCGGACACCGGCCGGGACGGCCCCGGCGTCGTCAGCAGCTCCTGCGGCAGCACGATGATCGCGCGGGTGCCGCCGTACAGGTTCGGCGCGGTCAGCTCGACGCGGAAGCCGTACTGGTGGGCCAGGACCGAGGCCACCCGCAGACCCGTCTGCGGGTAGGCGCCCAGCCGCGTGATGTCGTCCCGCTGCTCGCCGGACATCACCTCGCGGGCCCAGGTCAGCCGCTCGTCCTCCATCCGGAGACCGGCGTCGTCCACGACGAGGAACGCGGCGTTCGCCCCGTGCTCCAGGGAGACGTGCACCAGGGCGTTGGGCGGGGAGTAGCGCAGGGCGTTGTCCAGCAGCACGGCCAGGGTGTGGACGACCGCCTCCACGGACCGGCTGCGCACCGCGAACGACTCCAGGTCCGTGTGCTGGACCCGCTGGTAGCCCTCGACCCGGCCCATGGCGGTGCGCACCACATCGGTCAGCGTCGTCGCGGGCCAGCGCCGCGACAGCTTGTCACCGGCGAGGACTCCGTAGCCGGACGCGGTGAGCAGCATCTGCTGCGCCAGGTGGTCCATCTCGACCAGCGTCGCGTACGCGTCGTCCGACACATGGCGCCGCACTCCGGCGCTGATCGTGCTGCTCAGCTTCGCCGCGCGGTGCACGGTGCTGGACGCGAAGGCGCGTACCGCCGCCCGTGCCGTGTCCACCGACTCCTGCCGGACCTGAGCGATCTGACGCTCCGTCTCCGCCCATACCTGGGTGAGCTGTTCCTCGGCGGCGCTCTGCGCGAGGCGGCCCGTCATGGTGATCGCGGAACGCACCTGATTCGCCAGAGCGGTCAGCCCGTTGGCGAGCTGAGTGTGGGCCAGCTGGGGCGGGATGGCCGAATCCAGTTGGTAGGGGCGGCCGGTCTGCGCCTCGGAGGCGGCCGCCTGGACGACGCTCTGGGCGATATGCGCCACGTACTGCTCGGCGGCCCGGATCTGCTGGGCCAACTGCTCGCGCTGCTGCCGGATTTCGTCCGCCCGCCGCTTCTCGGCGCGGGCGCGGCGCAGGAACCACAGCGAGGCGCAGGCTCCCGCTGCCAGCGCGAGCAGGATCAATATGGGTTCGGTCATGGGGTCCTCGCGGAAGTGAGGGGGAGGGGTCCGCCGGCCGCGCGAGCACCGGCGGGCAGGCCGGGACACGGGCCGCCGCGGCCGGTCAACCCGCTGCCGAAGCCGGCCGCCGGGTGGGGGGCTGAGCGGTTCACCGGCGATGGGGACATGACAGAACACTAAACATAAATGACCAAGGAGCGCACACAGGACGACTATTGACGATGTATCGGTGGCTCGAAAGTGACATCACCTGGCCACTCACGCGCCACGCGTCCCTCGCTAGGATTCGGTGCGGGCCCCACCGCGAAGGCGCGGGCCAACCAGCGCAAACGCAAGCGTACTTCCGCGCCTGCGCCCCGGCGGGAGAGCGGCCGGGCGGCCGGGCGGGACATCAAGTGAGTGGAGAGCCAGTCATGCGTGGAGGCAGCATCGCCGTGGTCGGCGGGAGCATAGCGGGGTGTGCCACGGCCCTGGCCGTGTCGCGCGCCGGAGCGGACCGCGTCACCGTCTTCGAGCGCGCCGACGCCGAACTCCGGGACCGGGGCGTCGGAATCGCCCTCCAGAGCGACCGCTACGAGGAGCTGAGGGAGGCCGGGTACGTCGCCCCCGAGATGCCCTGGGCACCGCTGACCCGGCGGGTGTGGAGCGTACGGGACGGAGACGCGCCGCACGGCCGGGGCTTCGGACAGCAGCCGTTCCCGTTCCGCGCCTACAACTGGGGCTCGCTGTGGAGCGAGCTGCGCAGCCGGGTGCCCGAGGGCGTCGACTACCGCTCCGGCGCCGTCGTCACCGCCGTGGAGCCGGCCGACGACGGGGTGACCCTGCGGCTCGCCGACGGCCACGAGGAACGGTTCGACCTGGTCATCGGCGCCGACGGCTACCGCTCCGTGGTCCGCGAGGCCATGTTCCCCGGCATCAGCCCCGAGTACGCCGGATACATCGGCTGGCGGGGCGCGTCCGAGGACGTCGAGGGGCTGCCCTCGGAGGGGCTCGACGCCCACAACATCGTCTTCCCCGGCGGCCACTGCATGATCTACCGCATCCCGGACGGCACCGGCGGCCACCGCCTCAACTGGGTGCTCTACACCACGCCCCCGCAGACCGACGGCCTCCACCCCGACCTGCGCACCCCCACCTCGCTCCCGCCGGGCCGCCTCAACTCGGAGCTGACCGACTGGCTGCGCGCGCTCGTCGCCGACCACTTCCCGCCCTTCTGGGCCGACAAGGTCCTCGGCACGCCCGCCGAAACCACCTTCATCCAGCCCATCTACGACCTGGTCGTCCCGCACTACACCTCGGGCCGCATGGCGCTCGTCGGCGACGCCGCCAGTGTCGCCCGTCCGCATGTCGGTGCCGGGAGCGTGAAGGCGCTCCAGGACGCGACCGCCCTGGAGGCGGCCTGGGCCGCCGGGGACAGCTGGAAGGACGTGCTGGAACGGTACGACGCCGGGCGCGGCGCGGTCGGCTCCGCCATGGTGGCCCTCGCCCGCCGCATGGGCAGCACCCAGGTCGAGAACACCCCGGACTGGTCGGCCATGCACCAGCCCGAGTTCGACGCCTGGTGGCAGGACCAGAACAGCGGCTCCGACCGCAGCAGCGGCTTCGGCGGCCACAGCCTGAAGGTGAAGTAGCCGCACACACGCGGAGGGGGCCGCCCCGTCAGGGCAGTCCCCTCCGCGCGTGGTCCGTCAGACGCCCGTCGGCGCGAGCTCCAGCGCCGCGTGCAGGGCCGTCGGGTCCTGTCGGGCCTCCGCCCCGTCCAGCCGCAGCGCCACCCGGCCCGACGTCAGGACCGTGAGCGTGTCCGCGCACCGGGCCGCCGTCGCCGGACTCGGCGACACCAGGAGTACGGCGATGCCCTCGTCGGCCAGCGTCGTCACCAGGTCGTGCACCTGACGGACCAGGGCCGGGGCCAGGCCCTCCGTCGGCTCGTCCAGCAGCAGCACGCTCGGCGAACCGAGCAGCGCCCGCGCCAGGGCCAGCATCTGCTGCTCCCCGCCCGACAGGTCCGTGCCCCGGTTGCCCCGGCGCTCACCCAGCCTCGGCAGCAGGTCGAGGACCCGCTCGGGCGTCCACACACTCGGCCGCGAGGCGTCGCCCCGGCGCGGCGGACGGTGCGAGAGCCGCAGGTGCTCGGCGACACTGAGGTTCGCGAAGACCCGGCGGCCCTGCGGCACGAGGCCGACGCCGGCGCGGGCGATCCGGTGCGCCGGCTGCCCCGTCAGGTCCCGGCCGGCCAGCCGTACGGTGCCCGCGTCCGGACGCATCAGACCGGCGACGGTGTGGACGAGCGTCGTCTTGCCCGCGCCGTTGTGGCCGACGACGGCGTGCACCGTGCCGGCGGGGACGGACAGGTCGAGGCCGTGGAGGACCGTGCCGCCGTGGTAGCCCGCGGTCAGGCCCGTGAGTTCGAGCATCGGGGGTCGGTCATCCTCTCGCTTCGGGGCTGTCGGTGACGAGGTCCGACACCGTGTTCTGATACGCGTCGCGGACCTCCGGGTGGGCGAGCGCCTCCGCGGTCGGCCCGGTCACCAGCACCCGGCCGGCCGCCAGCACGGTGACCGACGTGGCGACCTGGGCGACGACCTCGACGTGGTGCTCGACCAGCACGACCGCCACGCTCGCGGGCAGCGCCCCGAGGATGCCGAGCAGCCGGCCGATGTCGCCGTCGGTCAGCCCGGCCGCCGGCTCGTCCAGGAGCAGCAGGCGCGGATCGCCCGCCAGGGCCGCGGCCAGGTCCAGCATGCGGCGCTGCCCGTGCGAGAGCTCGGAGGCCGGCCGGTGCGCCAGGTGCGTGAGCCCCACGGTCTCCAGGTGCTGCCCCGCCGACTCGGTGTGCAGCCGGTAACGGGACGGGCTGCGCCAGGCGCCCCGGCGCTTCGGGTGGTGCGCCCAGCCGGCCAGCACGATGTTGTCCAGCACCGTCAGCTCGCCGATGACGGACGGCTGCTGGAAGCTGCGCGCGATGCCAAGACGGCTGCGCTTCGCGGTGGACGCCCGGGTGACGTCCGTACCGTTCAGGGCGATCGTGCCCCGGTCGGGCCGGTCGGTGCCGGCGATGAGGTTGAGCAGCGTCGTCTTGCCGGCGCCGTTGGGGCCGATCACGGCGTGCCGGGCGCCCGGGGGCAGCCGCAGCGCGACGTCGTCCACGGCGGTGAGGCTGCCGTACCTGCGGGTGAGGTGGTCGAGGTCCAGCACGGGGGCCGGCGGCGCGGCTCCGGGTGCGGGCGTCGCTTCGGTCGCGGCCGTCATGGGGAGACCTTCCCGGCGGGGGACACGGTGGGCGCGGCCGGGGCGGGGCGGCCGACGACGGTGCGCAGGCCGGCCAGGCCGCGCGGCAGCAGGTACACGGCGGCGATGAACAGCGCCCCGAGCAGCAGCGGCCCGTGGCCGGGCCAGGAGCCGGCGACCCAGTCCCGGGTGAACACGATCAGCCCGGCGCCGAGGAGGGCGCCGATGACCGACGTCGTACCGCCGATGACGACCGCGAGCAGCGCGAACGCGGCGATCTCGAAACCGACGTCGGCGGGGGAGAGGTACTGCTGCACGGTGACCATCAGCGAGCCGCCCACCCCGGCCAGCGCGCCGGCGCAGATGTGGGCCACCAGGAGATAGCGCCCCACGGGGTGTCCGGACGCGCGCATCCGCGCCTCGGCGCCACGGGTCCCGGTGAGCAGCTTGCCGGCCGGGGAGCGCAGCACCAGCAGGGTGAGGGCGACGGCGACGACCGCGACGACCGCCGCGTACACGTACAGCTCGCGCTCCTCGGTCATGCCCTCGCCGCCCCACAGCGCCTGGGTGGCCGGGAAGCCGACCAGCCCGTCGGCGCCGCCGGTGACGGACTTGACCTGGTTGATCACCGCACTCGTCAGCTCGCCGACGGCCAGCGTGATCATCAGCACGGTCGTGCCCCGGGCCCGGACGACCGCGGGCCCGGTCACCGCCGAGAACACGGCGGCCGCGAGCGCCGACAGGACGATCTGGACCGGGCCCACCGTCCACCCGGCGTCGGCCAGGTTGGCGGTGGCGTACGCGCCGACGGCGAACGGGGCGGTCTGCCCGAGTGTGGGCAGACCGGCGTACCCGGTCAGCACGGTGACGCTGACCGCGAGCAGCCCGAGCGCCAGGGCGGACCCGGCGAGCGAGATGCTGTACGAGTCGAGCATCCCGGGGAGCGCGAAGAGGACGACCAGCAGGACGAGCAGCGGGACGGCCTGCCGCCACCCGGCCGAGTGCAGCCGGGCAGCGAGCCGCCCGGGGGCCGCCGGAGCGGGCGTCGCCGCCGCGCGCGGCCGGTTCTCCCAGCGGACGGCGAGGAGCCGCCGCAGGCGGGAGACCGGGTCGGAGCCGGGGCCCCTTTCCTCGTGCGCCTCCGGCTCCGTGAAGCGGGAGCGGAACACCAGCACCGCCGCCATCGCGGCGAACAGCAGGTACGGCGCCAGGTCCGGCAGCACCGAGACGCCCAGGGTCTGGACCTCGCCCACGGCGACCGCCGCGGCGAACGTCGCCCACAGCGAGCGCAGCCCGCCCAGGACGACGACCACCAGGGACAGCATCAGCACGTTCTCGGAGGTGCCGGGCCCGGGGCCGATGATCGGCGCCCCGAGCACGCCCGCCGCACCGGCCAGCGCGCCCGCCGCCGCGAGCACCCCGGTGTGCACGGCCCGGGGGTTGTGGCCGGTGGCGGCGAGCATCTGGGGGTCGTCCGCCGACGCGCGTACCGCCGCACCCACCCGGGTCCGGGTGAGCACCCACGTACCGAAGGCCGCCAGGACGACGGCCATCGCGATGAAGCAGAGCCGGTAGGCGGGGTAGCGGTGGCCCAGCAGGTGGACCGAGGAGTCGAGCGCGCCGGGGACGCGCACCGGCAGTTCGTCCGCCCCGAAGAACTGGATCAGCAGGTCCCCGCCGACGAGGGCGATCCCGAACGTCAGCAGGGCCTGGGCGAGATGCCCGCGCCGGGCGAGCGGAACCGTGGCGGCGGAGAGTCCCGCCCCGGCGAGGGCGGCGGCCGCCGTTCCGGCCGCGAGCCCGAGGGCGAGGCCGCCCCAGGTTCCGTCGCTCAGCTCGGCGCCGGTGTAGGCGCCGATCGCGTACAGCATGCCGTGCGAGAGGTTCAGTACGCCGGCCGTGCCGAACGCGAGACTCAGGCCGGCGGCGACCACGAACAGCAGCAGCCCGTAGGCGACTCCGTCCACCGCCGGCACGAGGTGGGCATCGAGCAGATCCATGTCAGCCGCCGAGCGTCGCCAGGTCCTGGACCATGACGTTGGACAGCTGGTTGCCGTCCGGTCGCACCTGGCGCAGGTACCACGTCTGCACCGGCGCGTGCGCCTTGTCGCTGAACTCCCAGTTGCCGCGCGGGCTGTCGATCTGGCCCAGGTCCGCGATGGCCTTGTTGATCGTCTGCGGCGTCACGTCACCCTTCTTCGCGGCGTCCGCGATCGCCTTGTCGAGCACGGCGGCCGCGTCGTAGGAGGACATGGCGTACGTGGTCGGCTGGGTGTCGTGCTCGGCGGTCCAGTCGGCGGCGAACTTGCGGTTGGCCGCGTTGTCGAGGTCCGGCGCGTAGTTCAGGACGGAGTAGATGTCCTTGGCGGCCTGGCCCTCGGCCTGGAGCACGCTGCCCTCGGTGACGAAGGCGGTGTACAGCGGCAGGTCGGCGACGTCGGACTGCGCGTACTGCTTGGCGAAGTCGATCGCGGCCTTGCCGGCGTAGAAGCAGTAGACCGCCTTGGCGTCGGTCTTGGCGATCTCCGCGAAGTACGGCATGAAGTTGGTCGTCTTCGGGAACGGCGTCCACTTGGTCTTGCCGTCCGGGTTGGCGAGCTTGCCGCCGACGCGCTTGAACTCGTCGGTGAACCCGCGCAGTTCGTCGTAACCGCCCTGGTAGTCCGGTCCGATCGCGTAGACCGGGCCGTCCACCTTCTCCTTGACGTACGGGGCGATGGCCTTGCCCGGCTCGTCGGACATGAAGCTCGTCGTCCACACGTACTCGGGGTCCTTGACCTCGGGACGGGCGTTGGAGCCGAGGAAGGGGATCTTCGCCTGGCCGACCAGGGGCAGGACCGCGTTGACCGAGCCGCCGCTGACCAGGCCGGTCAGCACGTCGACCTTGTCCTTCTTGACCAGCTTGGTGGCGGCCGGGACGGCGGTCGGCGGGCCGTCGCCCTCGTCGGCCACGATGAGGTCGACCTTGCGGCCGCCCAGCTTGTTGTCGTGCGTCTTCAGGTACAGCTGGAAGCCGTCGCGCAGGTCGGTGCCGACCGGCTTGTAGGTGCCGGAGAGCGAGGCGACCAGGCCGACCTTGACGGTCTCGTCGCCGGAGCCGCTGTCGCTGCTGCAGCCGGTGACGGCGGCCAGGCCGAGGGCGAGGGCGGCGGCACCGACGGGCCGGACGAATCTGCGGTGGCGGGTGCGGCGGGGTATGTCGAAGAACATGAGTGCTCTCATCGGGGGAGTGGTTGGGCAACGGTGTGACCCGACCGCGGGGCGTGGGCTCCGCGGACGGGTCGGTGTACGGCCGTGGGGGACGGCCGGGTCAGTGCGTGGGGGAGGTGTGCGGGGAACGGACCTGGGGGGAAAGCGAGTCACCGACCTGGTTGATCAGCTCGGACATCATGTAGCTGACCTCGCCGATGTCCGCGTCCCTGGTGGTCATGACCAGGAGCGAGGCACCGCTGGAGACGGCCATGGAGAACATGTAGCCGCCCTCCATCGCGGTGAGGCTGTGCTCCACCGGGTCGGTGTCGGTCAGCTGGGCGGCCGCGGACAGCAGGTTCACGACGCCGGAGGCGATGGCGGCCAGCCGGTCGGCGTCGTCGCGCTCCACGCCGGTGTACGCGAGCGCGAGTCCGTCCACGGACACGGCTATCGCCTGGGTGACTTCCGGGATGCGTCCGGCGAAGTCGCTCAGGATCCAGCTCAGGTCGGTGGGTGAGGTCATTTCATGGTCCGTTCGGTGTCGTCGTTGCTGGCGGGACGCCCGCGGGGGTTCGTGCTCCGGCTGATGCCCTGGGCGTAGGCCGCCAGGACGTCGGATACCTGCCGGGAGTCCCGGCGGCGGGGGGTCGGCCGCGGCGCACCGGCGCCGGACCGCTGCTCGGTACCGGCCCGCTTCTCCCGTGCGGGCCACTGCTGGGGCGCGGTGCGCTTGCGGACCGGGAGGCCGGACGCGCTGACGCCCGCGATGCGTGAGGCCGGCTCGTCGTGCACGGGGTGCGGGGCGGGCGCGTCGGCGACGTCCGTACGGGCCGGGGCCTCGTGCTCCTCGCGCGTGCCCGGGGCCGCCGGGGCGCCCGCACGGGCGCCGACGCTCGCGCCGACCGGGCGGCCGGCCGGTCCGCGTACGTGGTCCGGCTTCCGGCGGGTGACGACCGTACGGGGCGACTCGAAGCCGTTCTCCGTCGGCGGGGCCGGCTCCTCGGACACCTCGGCCAGCACGCCCCTGGGCAGGGTGACCTCGGCGATGGTGCCGGGGCCCGAGGAGTCGCGCAGCTCGACAACGATGCCGTGGCGGGCGGCGAGGCGCGCCACCACGTGCAGACCCATGGACCGCACGTCCCCGATGCCCGACTTCGGCTCGCGCAGCCCGGCGTTGAGCACGGCACGCCGGTCCGCCGAGATGCCCACGCCCTCGTCCACGATCTGGACGACGGCCCGGTCCCACAGCCGCCAGACGGCGACCCCGACCTGGGCGTCGGGCGGGGAGAAGCGGGTGGCGTTGTCGAGGAGTTCCGCCAGGATGTGCGCGACGTCGTGCACGGCGCGGGCGGCGATGCCGATGCCCGCCTCGATCGCGCCCAGGGACACCCGGTCGAAGCGCTCGATCTGCTGGGCGGCCGCCACGATGACGGTGGAGCAGCCGATGTCGGCGGAGCGCACCCGGGCGTTGCCGTAACCGCCCAGCACCAGCAGGTTGTTGGTGTTGCGCTCCATGCGGATCGCGAGGTGGTCGAGGGCGAAGAGCGTCTTCATGCGCTCCGGGTCCGCCTCGTCGCGCTGCACCGTGTCCAGCTCGGACACCATGACGCTGGTCAGCTGGGCGCCGCGGCGGGCGACCCGGACCAGGGTCTCGGCGAACTGCTCGTGCACCCGGGCCTGTTCGGCCGCGAGGCGCACGGCCTCGTGGTGGACGGCGTTGAACGCCTCGCCGACCTCGCCGATCTCGTCCCCGCTCGTGGTCTCGACGGGGTTGCCGGTGCGTTCGGCTACCTGCTCGGGCGTGGCGCCGCTCAGCGCGCCGGGCTGGGACAGCTCGCTCATGATGGCGGGCAGCCGGGTGTGGGCCACCTCGTGCGCGGCGTTGCGCAGGTCGCGCAGCCGGCGGATCATGACCCGGCCGAGGCGGACGGCGACGAGGACGACACCGACCAGGGTCAGCAGCACGAGGGCGACCTCGCCCCCGGCGGTCCACAGCAGCCTGGTGCGCTCCGCGTCGACGGTGGCGGCGACGGACTCGTCGATCCGCTCCTCCACCTGGTGCAGCAGGGTCTGCCGGTCGTCGGACGCCTTCTGCCACTTCTCGGGCGTGACGCCGATCCGCTTGCTGGTGTCCGTGCGACCGATCCGGTCCTCCAGCTTGCGGGACTCCAGGGCCTTCGGTCCGGAGAGGGTGCGCTCCAGCCAGGACCGCCACTCGCTCGGGCCGAGGCTGAACATGACGCTCGTCGACTCGGTGTAGCCGAGCCGGCTGGCGTCGAAGGTCCGCTGGGAGGCCGCGGTGAAACCACCCGCGGCCTGCGCCCTCATGACGGTGATCTGCTGCTGCGCGGTGTGCTCGGCGGCCTCGGAGAGCGCCGCGGCCGCGCGGATGCGGTCGGCGATGTCGGCGTCGACACCGTCGGCCTGCGCGATGCCGTCGCGATAGCCGTTGAGATCCGCGATCACGATCCGGTAGCCGAAGGCCAGCGCGGAGATGGTGGTGCTGCCCGAGCGCACCTGGGCGCGCAGGGCGGGGAGTTCATCGATGAAGCGGTCGACGCGGACCAGTGCCTCGCGGGCACTTCCGGGCACCTCGGAGAGTCCGCCGGTGCGGCTCTTGAAGGCGGCGATGCTCTTGTCGGTCGCGTCGGAACTCGCCTGGAAGGCGGACGAGTCCCCCTGGTCCGAGACCAGCGCGGTGGCGGCCGCGCGCTCACGCTGCAACTGGTGGGTTAAGTCGGCTGCACCGGCGGCGACGTCGACCATGTCGGCCAGCCGGTTCGCCTGCAGTGCCTGATTGGTCGCGGGTGCGAGGGCCAGGGCCGAGAACGCGACCGCGACGGTGAGGGGAGCGGTGACCAGCAGGACGAGGCGGCGATTGATTTTCACTGCGCGGCTCCGTCGCCGGAACCGGGCTTGAGTATCGGTGACACGCAGATACCTGTTAACGGGTTGTGGGGTGTCGGTAGGGACGCTCGTACATCGTGCGCACAGTTACGAATGGGACGGGTGGGGTGGGTGGGGTTCACATTGCGCGGCTTGATCCTATGCCTAGTGCACAACGCCGGATGCGTGCAGCGTCGAAAATTTGCGTTCAGTTAGTTGCGCGAATGCGGTCGGATTCGGTCAAGTGTGACTGTTGGGCGCCGGATTGGCCCCGGTGTGCACGGCCCGACAGGCTTCACAAAGGTGCGTGATGTCGGGAGAAGTCGCGTCCGATTAGCGAAGGCGATGGTTCGTCACCACCCCTGCACCGCAGTGAACAGGCCATCCTCAAAAGGCACATGACCTCCACGGCACGCCGCCTTGACCTGATCACTCTTCCAGCGCGGCCACCGCCCACCGCGCCCGCGCGGACAGCGGGGCGAGCGCCTTGGCCGACCCCTTGGCGATCCGCCGCAGGACCTGCCGGGCATCCCCCATCACCGTGCGCGCCAGCTCCGCATCGCCCGACTCCGCTGCCGCCAGCACGAGTTCGAGGTGCTGCTCCGCGATGAGGCGGCCGAGGCCGCGCCGATGCCACTCCTCGGCGGTGCCGTCCGGCGCGCCGGAACCACGCCCGCGGCCATCCCCGCCAGCCGGCCCCACCGCTGCACGCGCCCGCCCCAACGCGCGCGCCGCCGCCGGGAGATCGCCCTTGCCGCGCTCGATCCGGGCGAGCACGTACGCCTCCGCCGCGCGGTCCCGGTCCGTGTCCTGGAGCGAGAGCAGGTTGAACTGGGCGCGAGCCGCCTGCCCGTACTCGCCCAGCCGTTCCAGCGCCCGGCTCAGCGCCCGCAGCCGGTCCGCGTCGGGACCCGTGTCGTCCAGCATCCGGATCAGCGCCACCTTGGCGTGCTGCCACATCCCCTGACGGCACGCCAGCTCGACCAGGGCGAACGCGTCCGGCTCCGTTCCCTCTTCCCCGCGCACCACGTCCCGAAGGCGCATCCGGTACCTCTCGTCCAGCCGGTAGGCGCACAGCTCAGCGGAGTTGAGGAGCAGGTAGTCCGGCTCGGTGCGCCGGGCGGCGGACTCCGACAGGGCGAAGAGCTCGGTGAGCGGCCGCTCCGGGAGCCCCAGGCCCTCGATCAACGCGGCGCGCTGGGCGTCCAGTTCGGGCGCGAACTCCTCGCGTGCCTCCGCGTCCCCGGCGCGCACGGCGGCCCGCAGCCCCTCCTCGTCCAGCTCCGCGGACAGCCCCTCGCACCAACCGGGCAGCCGCACCAGCATCTCCAGCGCCTCGGAGACGCTGTCGGCGATCAGGACCGCGTCGCCCTCGGAGGAGGCGTACAGCACCGCCGTACCGCCGCACAGGAAGTACGTACCCCCGGTGTCGTCCCCCGCGACCGGTTCCAGCTCCATCCCGGACGCCAGGTGCACCGCCTCGACGTGGTAGGCCCGCTCCACATCGAAGTCGAAGGGGAATGCGGCGAGTTCCGCCAGGTCGGGACGGCTGCGGAGCAGTTCGAGCACACGATCGGTCATGGCCCGCATCCTAGGAAGGGACCCCTGTCCGCGGGCGCCCGGCCACCACGGGCCGGGCGCGCGCGGGAAGCTCGCTCAGGCGCCCACGTACCGCGCCAGGTGCTCGCCCGTGAGGGTGGAACGCGCGGCGACCAGGTCGGCGGGGGTGCCCTCGAAGACCAGCGTGCCGCCGTCGTGACCGGCGCCGGGGCCCAGGTCGATGATCCAGTCGGCGTGCGCCATCACGGCCTGGTGGTGCTCGATGACGACGACCGACTTGCCGGAGTCCACGAGCCGGTCGAGCAGCCCGAGCAGCTGCTCCACGTCCGCGAGGTGCAGCCCGGTGGTCGGCTCGTCGAGCACGTACACCCCGCCCTTCTCGCCCATGTGCGTCGCCAGCTTCAGCCGCTGCCGCTCACCGCCGGAGAGCGTGGTCAGCGGCTGGCCGAGGCTGAGGTAGCCGAGGCCGACGTCCACCAGCCGTTCGAGAACGCGGTGCGCGGCCGGCGTACGCGCGTCACCGGAGCCGAAGAACTCCTCGGCCTCGGCAACCGACATCGCCAGCACCTCGCTGATGTCCCGCCCGCCCAGCCGGTATTCGAGCACCGAGGCCTGGAACCGCTTCCCCTCGCACTCCTCGCAGACCGTGGCGACACCCGCCATCATCGCCAGGTCCGTGAAGACGACGCCCGCGCCGTTGCACGTGGGGCACGCGCCCTCGGAGTTGGCGCTGAACAGGCCCGGCTTCACGTCGTTGGCCTTGGCGAACGCCTTGCGGACCGGGTCGAGCAGCCCGGTGTACGTGGCCGGGTTGCTGCGCCGCGAACCGCGGATCGCGCTCTGGTCGACCGTGACCACGCCGTCCCGCCCGGCGACCGAGCCGTGGATCAGCGAGCTCTTCCCGGACCCGGCGACGCCCGTGACGACGGTCAGCACGCCGAGCGGGATGTCCACGTCGACGCCGCGCAGGTTGTTCGCCGAGGCGCCCCGCACCTCCAGCGTGCCGCTGGGCTCGCGGGTGGACTTCTTGAGCGCGGCCCGGTCGTCGAAGTGGCGCCCGGTGACGGTGCCGGAGGCGCGCAGCCCGTCGACGGTGCCCTCGAAGCAGACGGTGCCGCCGGCCGCACCGGCGCCGGGGCCCAGGTCCACGATGTGGTCGGCGACCGTGATCGTCTCCGGCTTGTGCTCCACCACCAGCACGGTGTTGCCCTTGTCGCGCAGGCGCAGCAGCAGGTTGTTCATCCGCTGGATGTCGTGCGGGTGCAGCCCGGCGGTCGGCTCGTCGAAGACGTACGTGGTGTCGGTCAGCGAGGAGCCGAGGTGGCGGATCATCTTGACGCGCTGCGCCTCGCCGCCGGACAGCGTGCCGGCGGGGCGGTCGAGTGCCAGATAGCCGAGGCCGATCTCCACGAACGAGTCGAGGGTCTGCCCGAGCGCGGTGAGCAGCGGCGCCACCGAGGGCTCGTCCAGGTCGCGGATCCAGGCGGCCAGGTCGCTGGTCTGCATCGCGCAGGCGTCCGCGATGCTGATCCCCGCGATCTTCGAGGACCTGGCGCCCTCGCTGAGCCGGGTGCCGTCGCAGGCCGGGCAGGTGGTGAAGGTGACCGCGCGCTCCACGAAGGCCCGGATGTGCGGCTGCAGAGAGTCCTTGTCCTTGGACAGGAACGACTTCTGGATCTTGGGGATCAGCCCCTCGTACGTGAGGTTGACGCCCTCCACCTTGACCTTGGTGGGCTCCCGGTACAGGAAGTCCTGCATCTCCTTCTTGGTGAACTTCGCGATCGGCTTGTCCGGGTCGAGGAGCCCGGACTCGGCGTAGACCCGGACGGTCCAGAAGCTGTCGGACTTCCAGCCGGGGATGGTGAACGCACCCTCGGCGAGGGACTTGGAGTCGTCGTAGAGCTGGGTGAGGTCGATGTCCGAGACGGTGCCCCGGCCCTCGCACTCGGTGCACATGCCGCCGGTCCGGTTGAAGGTCGCCTTCACCGCCTTCTTGTTGCCGCGCTCGACGGTGATCGCACCGCTCGCCTTCACGGACGCGGTGTTGAAGGAATACGCGCTGGGCGGGCCGATGTGCGGGGTGCCGAGGCGGCTGAAGAGGATGCGCAGCATGGCGTTGGCGTCGGTCGCCGTGCCCACGGTCGAGCGGGTGTCGCCGCCCATCCGCTGCTGGTCCACGATGATCGCGGTGGTCAGCCCTTCCAGGACGTCCACCTCGGGCCGGACCAGGGTGGGCATGAACCCCTGGACGAAGGCGCTGTACGTCTCGTTGATCAGCCGCTGCGACTCGGCGGCGATGGTGTTGAACACCAGTGAGCTCTTGCCGGACCCGGAGACGCCCGTGAACACCGTCAGCCGGCGCTTGGGGATCTCGATGCTGACGTCCTTGAGATTGTTCACGCGTGCCCCGTGCACACGGATCAGATCGTGGCTGTCGGCGGCGTGCGTCCGCGTACCTGTGGCCCTGCTCATCGTGCTCTCCCTGGATTGGCGGGGCCGTCGTACAGCCCCGTCGTCACCGGCTGCTTTCCCGGTTCACGCCTTCACGCTAGCGGCGTCCCCGGCAGCGGGGCTTCTCGATTCCTGACCGGCCGCGTCACCTGCTTCGCGACGCAGGACGGCATTCCCGCGGTCGCCTGCGCCGCCTCCTGCCGGTAGACGCTCGGAGGCATTCCCACCAGCTCCGTGAAGCGCGTGCTGAACGTGCCGAGCGAGGAGCAGCCGACCGCGAAGCAGACCTCGGTGACGCTCATGTCCCCCCGGCGCAGCAGTGTCATCGCCCGCTCGATGCGCCGGGTCATGAGGTAGCCGTACGGGGACTCCCCGTACGCCCTCCGGAACTCGCGACTGAGATGGCCCGCCGACATGTGCGCGCCGCGCGCCAGCGCCTCGACGTTGAGCGGCTGGGCGTACTCGCGGTCGATCCGGTCGCGGACCCGGCGCAGCCGCGCGAGGTCGCGCAGGCCGTGTGCCGCGTCGGGTTTGCTCGTCACGCCCGAAGCGTACGTCGTGGGGGAGCGCCCCGCCCGGGTATCGCGCCCCCCGAGTCAGGTGCGGGTGGCGGTGTCGCAGTCCGCGGCGTCCCGGTCCCCCATACGCTCGTCCATGGACGTGCTCCGCTCGTACGGGTCGATCTTCGTGCCGTCGTCCGAGGGCCCGCGCTCCTTGCCGAACTCGGGGACGAAGTAGCCGGTGGTGTTCTCGCAGCCCCCGTTGGCGGAGTCCAGCCGGTACGCCTTCAGCGAGAAGGTCCCCGGCGCGATGATCACCTTGTCCGGGTCGTCCCAGCTCATCACGATCTCCCGGCGGGCGATCGTCCGGGCGACCTCGTCGCTGTCCCCGGAGGCCCGTACGACGGGGTAGACGAAGGTGACGTCCGCGGTGACCTCGACCGCGCCCCGCTCGCCCTCCCGGTAGGTGATCTCGCCGCGCGTCTTGATCACGTCACCGGCCAGGCGCGCGTACGAGGGGTCGAAGCGGCTGAACAGCAGCAGCGGGTCGTTCTTCCGGGTGGGGGTGTCGAAGGCGTGCGCCAGGTACTCCTTGACGTCGGCCTGCTTCGGGTTGAGCGCCGCGATGGCCTTCACCGGCCGTTCCCCGCGCAGCACCGCCGGATCGAGGCCGGCGTCGGAGAGGAAGGCCAGGCTGCTGTCGAGTGCGTCGGACACCTGCTGCTCGCTCATCCACCCGGTCGCCCGCGCCGAGGGCATCGTGATCCCGGCCGTCCCGGCGGCCCAGTGCTCTGCCGGCGACCCCTTGAACGGGTCGTCCAGCGTGGGCTGTCCGGACGCCGCCGCGGAGCCGCCCCCGCCGTGGAAGCCGAGCCAGCCCGCCGCCCGGCCCGGGACAAGCGCCACGACGAGCAGCGCGACGACGACCACCAGGCCCACCACGTACCAGACCCTGCCGCGTCGCCGGGACGGCTGATGGGTGCGCCACCCCGTGGGCGGGGCGGTCTCCTCGCGCAGCCGCTGGGCCACCATCCGGGCCCGGGCGGACGGTTCCTCGGGGGCGCCGGGGGTCCCGGCCTCGGCCTCCCGCAGGAAGCGTTCCCACTCCTCGTCCGGTATGGACGACCCGCTCTGGCCCACGCTGCGCTCCCGCCCCTCACGGCCTGCCCGCCGGTCCGTTTTCCGTGCATCATCACACAGCCCGGTGACACCGAAGTGCCCACCGGGCTGCCGTGGATGAGGCCCGTCGGGCTACGGCTTGCGGCCGACCGCGACGTACCCGGGGGTGACGACCTCACCCGTGCCGGGGACCGGCTCGCCGAGCTCGGGGTGCCAGGCCTCGGCGGCGACGATGCCCGGCTCCACGATCTGCAGCCCGTCGAAGAAAGCACCGAACTGGTCGCGGGTGCGCGGCGCCAGCGTCAGGGTGTTGGCCTTGTACATCTCGTCCACCTGGCGCGCCTCCTCCGGGTGGAAGTCGGCGGTGATCTGCGAGATGACCATGTAGCTGCCGGGCGCGAGGACGTCGGTCAGCCGGCTCACCAGCTCGTACGCGCCGTCCTCGTCGCTCACGAAGTGGAGCAGCGCGATCATCGACAGCGCGACCGGCTCGCTGAAGTCCAGCGTCCTGCCCGCGTGTTCGAGGATGGTGTCGACGTTCCGCGCGTCGGCCTGGACGTAGTCGATGACGCCCTCGGGCGTGCCCTTGAGCAGCGCCTCGGCGTGGGCCAGCACGATCGGGTCGTTGTCGCAGTAGACGACCCGGGTGGCGGGGGCGGCCTCCTGGGCGACCTGGTGCAGGTTGGGCTCGGTGGGTATACCGGTGCCGATGTCGAGGAACTGGCGGACGCCCTGGGCGGACAGCCAGCGGGTGGCGCGGTGCATGAACGCGCGGTTGATCTTCGCCATCACCGGGACGTTCGGCTCGACGGCCAGCATCTGACGGCCCATGGCCTCGTCCACCGGGTAGTTGTCCTTGCCGCCCAGGAACCAGTCGTACATCCGCGCGGGATGCGGCTTGCTGGTGTCGATGAGCGGGGCGGTGGGGGCGTTCTCCGGTCGGGACATGGCCAACTCCAGGGTGCGGGAGGCTGCGGATGATCAGCTCGGGCCCACCTTAAGCAACTCCGGCGCCGAGCAGGGAGAGTTCGACCGCCGACGACAGTTACCAATGCGTAACTTACTGATGGGTTACCACCGGTAATCCCTGCTGTTAGCTTGCGCTCACCCGTATTCCGGAGCAGAGCGAGGAGTGAGCCTTGAGCCGCAAGGACCGTTCGCGTTCCACCCTTCCCCCACGCCGCGTCCGTCCCCTGCGCGCCGCGGCCGTCGCCGTGACCGCGGCGGCCTGCGTGGCCGCGTACGCCGCGCCCGCGTCCGCCGCGGACGGCACCGAGCCCGTCGTGTCCCGGGGCGTGACCATCCCCGCCTTCTACCACCCGCCCGCCCAGCTGCCCGCCGCCAACGGGGCGCTGATCCGGACCGAGCCCCTGCCGCTGGCCCTGAGCCTGCCCGGCCTGGACGGGCGCCCGATGCCGGGCACCGCCACCCGCCTCATGTACCGGACGACCGACTCCAACGGGCAGCCGGCCGCGGTGACCGGCGCCTACATCGAACCCTCGGCCGCCTGGAAGGGCGGCGGCGCCCGCCCGCTGGTCGCGCTGGCCTCCGGCACGATGGGGCAGGGCGACCAGTGCGCCCCCTCGCTGGCCCTCCAGCACCCGCTGACCGCCACCACGGAGACCGTCTCGATCGGCTACGAGACCCTGTCCGTCTACCGGTTGCTCTCCGCCGGTGTCGCCGTCGTCGTCACCGACTACGTGGGCCTCGGCACCACCGACCGCCTCCACACCTACGTCAACCGGGTGGACGAGGGGCACGCGCTGCTCGACGCGGTCCGCGCCGCCCACCGGCTGCCCGCCACCTCGCTCACGCCCGACTCCCGGACGGGCCTGTACGGCTACAGCCAGGGCGGCGGGGCCAGCGCGTCCGCCGCCGAGCTCCAGCCCTCGTACGCCCCCGAGATCCAGCTCGCCGGGACGTACGCCGGAGCCCCGCCCGCCGACCTGACGGCGACCATGAAGGGCATCGACGGCAGCGCCCTGGCCGGCGCCCTCGCCTGGTCGATCAACGGTTTCGCGCAGGCCGACGCAGATCTGCGGGACGTCGTGGAGGCCAACATCAACGACGCCGGGCGGGCCGCGCTGAAGGACGCCTCGACCATGTGCGTCGGTGACGCGATCCTCGGCTACGGCTTCGCGAAGAGCAGCAAGTGGACCACCACCGGCAAGTCCCTCGGCGAGATCATCGCCGCCGAGCCCAAGGCGCAGGCCGCACTCGACAAGCAGCGCATCGGTACCCTCAAGCCGTCCGGTCCGGTGCGGGTGGCGACCGGCACCCAGGACGACATAGTGCCGCACGGCCAGGCGCGTCAACTCGCCGTCGACTGGTGCCGCAAGGGCGCAGACGTCACCTACGACGCCGTCATCCTGCCCAACCTCGGCGACAAGATCCTCACCAACCACATGGTCCCGCTCATCACCGACCAGGGCGACGCCATCTCCTGGATGACCGACCGCCTCGCCGGAAAACGGTCCGTCTCCAACTGCTGGTCGATGCCGATCCAGCCCTGACCCCTCGCCCGCACCCGCCCGCCCCGGTCCTTCCGGGGCGGGCTTTCCCGTAAACCGCTGTCGTGCGGGCCGCGGCGCGGAGATCATGGTCGGCGGACCGCCCCGCGACCGTGAGGACCCCATGCCGCTGCCCGTACCCGCAGACCCGACCGTGCTCCACCCGATGCCCGGCCAGCCGAGAGTGGTGCAGCTCAAGCCGCTGGTGACCTCGCCGCTGATCGAGGTGGGGGAGTACTCGTACTACGACGACCCGGACGACGCCACCGCGTTCGAGACCCGCAACGTGCTCTACCACTACGGCCCGGAGAAGCTGGTCATCGGCAGGTTCTGCGCGCTCGGCACGGGCGTGCGCTTCCTGATGAACGGCGCCAACCACCGGATGGACGGCCCCTCCACCTTCCCGTTCCCGACCCTGGGCGGCTCCTGGGCCGACCACTTCGACCTGCTCGCCGGGCTGCCGAACCGGGGCGACACGGTCGTGGGCAACGACGTCTGGTTCGGGCACGGGGCGACGGTGCTGCCCGGCGTGCGGATCGGGCACGGCGCGATCATCGGCAGCGGCTCGGTGGTCACCAAGGACGTGCCGGACTACGGGATCGTCGGCGGCAACCCGGCCCGGCTGCTGCGTACCCGCTACGAGGAGAAGGACATCGCCCGCCTCCTCGCGCTCGCCTGGTGGGACTGGCCCGCCGAGCACATCACCGCCCACATCCGGACCCTCATGTCCGGCACGGTGGACGACCTCGAAGCGGCCACCCCCGGGGCGTGACGGCCCCGCCGCCCGAAAATCCACGTGCGCGCGGAATGGGCGGCGGTTAGGGTCGCCGTATGAACATCGTCCAGCTCTACGGCTGACGCGGCGGGGGCTCCGCCCCGACCCGTCCGGCACACCGCGCACGCGCGCCCACCGCCCGGCCATCGCCGGGGTGGCGACGCGGCGGTCTGCCGTATCCACTTCCGCCGCAGAACTGAAACGAGTGATTCCTCATGTCACCTCGCCGTGCCCATATCGCCATGGTCGGCATTCCCGTCGTGAGCCATGTGCTGCCGAGCATCGAGCTCATCCGCGAACTGGTGGCCCGCGGCCACCGCGTCACCTACGCCAACGACCCCGTGATGGCCGAGCGCATCGAGGCCGCCGGCGCCACCTTCGTGCCGTACGACTCCGTGCTCCCGGCCGGTGACGGCAACTGGCCCGACGACCCGATCGCCGCCATGGGCCTCTTCCTGGACGACGCCGTCCAGGCCCTGCCGCAGCTGCGCGCCGTCTACGACGAGGACCCGGCCGACCTGTACTTGTACGACATCGGCGCGTACCCGGCCCGGGTGCTGGCCGAGTCCCAGAACCGCCGCCTGATGCAGCTCTACCCGACCTTCGTCGGCTGGCGGAGTTACGCGGAGGACGTGGCGGCCCGGCTGTGGGCGCTGCCCGGGGCCGACGCCTACCGGGCGAGGTTCACCGACTGGCTGGCCGGCTGCGGAGCGACCACGCTGGACCTGGAGGACTTCACCGGGCGCCCCGGCCACACCCTCGCCCTGATCCCCCGGGCGATGCAACCGCACGCGGACGACGTGGACATGGACACCGTCACGTTCGTCGGGCCGTGCTTCGCCGGACGCGGAGACGAGCAGACCTGGACCCGCCCCGCCGGTGCGGAGAAGGTGCTGCTGATCTCGCTGGGCTCCGCGTACACCAACCGCCCGGAGTTCTACCGCAGTTGCCTGGCGGCCTACGGCGACCTGCCCGGCTGGCACGTGGTGCTCCAGGTCGGCAAGCAGACGGACCTGGCGGAGCTGGGCACCGTACCCGGCAACGTCGAGGTCCACCGGTGGGTGCCGCAGCTGGCCATCCTCCAGCAGGCGGACGCCTTCGTCACGCACGCCGGGATGGGCGGCAGCTCCGAGGGGCTGTACAGCGGGGTGCCGATGATCGCCGTGCCGCAGGGCGTCGACCAGTTCATGAACGCCGACAAGCTCGTGGAGCTGGGCGTCGCCCGCCGCGTCGACACCGACGACGCCACCCCGGAGGCCCTGCGGGAAGCGCTCACCGCGCTCGTCACCGACCCGGAGGTCGCCCGGCGTTCGGCGCGGCTGCGCGAGGACGCCCGGGCGGAGGGCGGCACCCGGCGGGCCGCCGACCTGGTGGAGGAACTGCTCGGCTGAAACGGGCCCGGCCGGGGCGGTGAGCGGATATCCGCACCCACCGCCCCGGCCGGCCACCGGAGTTGAGGAAGCGTCAGCCCTTGCGGGTGTTGATCTCCTCGGTGAGCTGGGGGACGACGTCGAAGAGGTCGCCGACGACGCCGTAGTCGACGAGGTCGAAGATCGGGG